>JAOZQN010000359.1 GCA_029932195.1 Bacteroidales bacterium
TTTCTTTAACAATTCAAAAAATGTGAGAATATCGGGAATATTTGAACCTTTCTTTAAGCAGTTAAAGATTTTTTGCGAATAAAGCAAAAACCGAACAAGTTTAAATGGTTAATTATTAATTTTATATTTGCATAAGGTTGTTTAATGGTGGCATTACTAAAAATTGTTATATTGTTTAATTGTTAATATGTTCTTTTTTAACAATTTAACAATACAATAATTTAACAATACAACAATGTAACAATACAACAATTATAACTAAGGTCGCCTTTAATTTACGCTGTCAAACTTTTAAAATGACGCAAAAATTTGCATTTTTGAAACGTGTTCAATTTATTTCTAATACTTCCCTATTAGTCTAACTTTTCCATTCAATTCTTTATGTTGCTCTTTGTTATCTTTATTTATATATGAGTAATTTATTTTCCATTCATAATATCCATCAGGATAAGGTTTTCCGTTAGTATTCCAACCGTTCCAACCTTTATCCTTATAAAAATACCCATTCCAACCATCGTATATACTTAAATGTTCAAAAAAAACAATTTTTCCATTTAAATCATAAATTTTTATAGTAAAAGTTTCTAATCCTCTTGCTATTCCACAGAAGTAATCATTTTTTCCATCTCCGTTTGGTGTAAAGGCAGTTGGCATTTGTAGTTCGGACGCTTCGGGTAATAAGATAGTGTCCAATTTTGTTATACAACCAAACTCATCTCTAATTGAAATGTTTAGTGTGTCATAGGTATATGTATAAGCGTATAAAGAGTCTTTGGAAATATTTATGTCTCCCATAAAATCCCAATTTATTTTATGATTAATAAGATTTGTTTCGTTTATTGTAGTTAAATACGGAAGGGAGTCTTGTTTAACAATATCAATTGTAAAAATGGGGTCAAACTTAATATTAAGATTAAAATCTTTTGTAGCATAACAATTGGTAAAAGGGTCGGTAACTTTTACAGTATAAAGTCCTATTTGTTTAATATCTGTAAAATTAAATCCTGTATTGTTTCCTATTATGTTGTCATCTTTATAGGTTATATATTCGTAAAATTGTGTAATTCCTGCTACATCTTTATATTCTACATAGTGCGGAAAACCACTTGGATAACAGACTGTTATATTTTTTATATCTATATTTGGTAGTTCCTTAAAAAGTATGTTAAATTTTTTTGTTACTCTACAGCCAGTATTAACAATCAATTGTGCTGTAAAATTTTGTTCACCTGTTCCAATTAGGTTAAAATCATTTGTAATGTATTGTTGTTCGTTTACATAAAAATTCCAATCTGGGTGCTGAATAGGATTGTAAGGCAATTCTATTATAGCTGTATCTCCACAAATTTCTTCGGGAACAACAAGGTTCATAATTGGTTCTGGTAAAACATTAAAAATAATAAATGTGCTATCTATACAGCCACCATTTTCCTCGTTGATGTAAGGGTCGATAGCATAGCCAATGTAAATATATTCTCCAAAACTATTTATAATATCTGTAAAAATAGACTTATCCGAAACTTGTGAAATTCCGTCTGTTACATAATAGGTTGTATATGCAGGATTAGAGATGTTTTCAATATTGTGAAAAATAGAATTTGGCATATCTGACTCTCGCCAACAAATAGTTGTATCCAATGATTTTAATTTAGGATAATGATATAATTCTAAATAAAAACTATCGCGTAAAGCACAAACATTGTTATTGATATTTATGTATATCCAGTCGCTAAATTCTTCGCTCACTGATAGCAGGTTTGAGTTACTAAAAAATGGTTCTACAAGATAATTATTTTCGTAGTTCATGTAAGTTGCAACAGTAAAATCATCGCTAAAGCCTACACAAATAGGGTTTGATATAATACTGTATTCAATTGGGCTTTCTATTGGTGGAATAATTTCAACAAAAATAGTATCGGTAGAGAAACAACAATCTCCCGACAAACAACCTCCTGATAAAGTGTCTATTACAAAAACAACAATATCAAAAACTCCTGTTGTTTGAAGCTCTAAAATAGAATCAATATTTGTGGTAATTTCATTATTTACTTTCCAAGCGTATTTCATTCTCTCTTGGTTTTCTTCTACTTCAATAGGAATAACAAAAGGAAAAACATCTTCATTTCCACATATTCTAATAGTATCTTCGGCAAAATTTATTTTAGGATTTTCTGTTGTTTTGTAAAATATATTTGTTTCCGTAGGACAATATACTGGCGCTTCACTATGATAGGTAGTTGCTACTAAGTTCATTTCAACATTACAATAACTTAAAACTATTGAACTTCCAAAATCTCCAGTGGACCAAGATGTTGTGGTGCTTTCGTCTGCATTAATAGTTATTTCTACTGGCAAATCAGGACAACAAAGTCCATATTCAGTATTTTCGGCTTCAACAACTGGCGGAACGACATAAGTAATAATAACATCATCTTCTATGTAACATTCATTTACAGTGCTTAAATCTTGTCTAATGCATGATATTACAGTAGAACCAGGCAAATAAATTTTTATTTGTGGTTCATCTGAACCTGTGCTCCAGGCATAAGTATATGAACCACTTGGTTGGCTTGCATCTATAATAGTAGTATCATTTGTTCCATAACATTTATTTATGTCATTACCCAACTCAAAATTTGCAGACAATACAACACTTATTTGGTCGTCTGTTGCACATTTTCCTCCATTTGTTGCTGTTAGTTTATAAATTCCTGCTTCCGTAATTTCTAAATTATATTCATTTCCAATAGGAGCGTTATTCAAAAACCATTGATAACTATCAGCTAAACTATTAGCTGATAATGTATAACTTGAATTTTGACATTTAATAATATCATCTCCAATGTCGGGAGTTGGGTAAGCAAGCACTTCAATAGCCACCGAAGAACTAAATTCACAACCACCGTCTATTGTAGTATAACTAACTGTATAAATTTCACCATTTTGTGGGTCGTTCAATGGTAACGTTCTACCAGTTTCACCAGTATTCCAAGAATAATTAATAAAGCCAGGAGGTGCAACAAGTGTAGTTGGGTCGCCCTCACAAATATACGCACCTTCAATTGAAGCTGTTGGGAGAAGGAAGTCAATATAGCTTTTTGACCAATGCCCATATAATGCACAGTCTAAATTACTTACAGATATTTCAACTCGCTGTCCGATATAATCAGATAAATTTACAGCAAAAACAGTCCAAGGCAAATATATTAATCCACCAACTTCGATAAAACCGGGTATCCCTTGACCTGCTGTTACTTGAAAATATCCACATTCTAATATTTCAAAAGTATAAGAATTTCTAATAATAAATTCAAAACGAGGTTGTTCTTCTGGATTATGCCCAGGATCTTCTAAAATTAAAAACAAAGCATATTGAACTATTTCTGTGCCTTCTTCTACTGTAATATCTCGCTTTAACATTTCTGCTCCACAATTTATGGCATTATCGGCGCCAAGGCAGGCAGAATGTGTGCCTCCAAGCGGATATACTTGTGGCTCTGGAATATGTGGGTCGTTACCAGCGTTTGTTATTTCTATTTTATTAGAAGAACTTGTTGTGTAATAGTTAGACGTAGTCCAGTCATCGTTTAGTAACTGTATCCAACCAGTAAAATTTCCCATTTCAAAATCAATATTTGTAAAATCGCCCTTACTATTACCTTTTGAAGTATGTTTGTTGTGTTTATTATGCTCCAAAGACTTACCATTTGTGGTAAGCTCTTTTATGTTTGGAAAAATTTGTTTGTCTACTTTTTGCAAAAAAGCAATATCTGCATCTAAAACAATTAGTTTTTTTAAAGATGCGATATCTGAAATATCATTAATTTTTGTATTTGCCATGTATAACTTTTCTATAGGAAGTAAAGAAATATTATGTAACTTTTTTACTTTTGTTCCAGAAATATCTATTGCTTTTAAATTCACAAAACGTTCTAAACCAGACAAATTACTTATGTTAGTATTTTTTAGCCAAAGTCGTTCTAATTTTTTTTGGACTTTTAACTTAGTCAGGTTTGTTACCTTTGTGCTTTCTAAATCTAAAATATCTAATTGCATATTATTCAAATATTTTAAATCGTTGTTAGAAAAAGCGGTGTTTCGTAAACATAAAATTTTGATATTAGGAAAATTAGATAGATTACTAAAATCTGTTATTTTAGTATTGCTCAAATCTAACATTTGAATATCTGCCAATTTATCTAAACTAATCTCCTTGCTTGCCGAATGAAACTGCATCGATTTTTCTAAAACAGCTTTCCATTCTTCTGAATTATCCCACTCCAAATAGTTGTAATCCTGGGCGTTTAAAACTATTGAAATACAAGTTAATATGATAAGTAATATTATTTTTGTTTTCATGTTATACGATTTTTGATTTACGATTTACGATTTTCTGATTTACGATTTTTTGATTTACGATTTTTAATTTACGATTTACGATTGGTGGACACCTAAAATTAATTGGTGCCCCTTGTTTAATGGGGCATTGCTAAAAATTGTTAGATTGTTGTTGTTTAACAACTTAATAATTATAAATAAAGTCTCCTTTTACAAAAGTACCTTCATTTTTTATTCTATTTGAAAATTTTGACTTTCTATATAAAAAGAGGGAGAATTTTGCAAATAAATTCTTATGTGATATGAACCAGCTGCAATATTAGTTGGTATTTGCCATTCAAAAATTCCATCATCGCTGGTTTGTGTTGCTATTTGAGTTCCATTGGTTTGCCCTGATGCTAATAATGCTATATCAACACTATACCAGTTATGAGGTAGCCATTCTATATTTTGAATTGTTCCTGTTTGCCATACAGAAGTAGAATTTGGTTCGCTAACATCTGGAGTTGGTGGTGGTGGCGGTATTTGGTTTATATTAAATTTTGGGCTTATTCCAAAGTCATCGCTTTCAATTGCTTTTATTTTTATTTGATATTCCGATTCGTTTATACTTGTAGGTATTAGCCAATCATAAGTTCCAGTATTTGTGGTTTGTGGACTTATCAAATAATAATATTCATAAACATCGCCTGTTATTTTATAGAGTTCTATTTTTATGTTCTGGTTATCTAAAGTTGCGTTGTTGTCCCAACGAAGAGTATAGGTGCTTTCCACTTCTAATTCGTCTATTTGTTGAGGATACAAAAAGGTAAAAGACTGCACAGCAGGTTCAATTCTAAAGACTTCGCTTAATTTACTATCTATAAACAATTCGTAATCTCCAAAATATGGAATTGCGGGATCAATATACCACCTATAACTACCTGAGTTAATTACGTCTTTTTCAATAAATTCATAGCCATAAGGAGAAATATTACCATCTAATCTAATAGTAACAAAATCGGGTATCGTATCTCCTTCCCATGTTCTGGGTTTCCATTCAATATCTACATACTGTCCAGTTTTCCATGTTGTTAAATGAGTTGGGTTTGTAATTATTGTCTGTTCATTGTCGTTGTAAACAGGGTCTTCTGTGCATGAGTACAATAATGTAATTGCCAATAAAAATAAAATTGTTTGTTTTTTCATCTTGTTGTTTGTTTTTAAATTAAGGTTATATGTTTATTCTAAAGTTTTGGCTTCTTATTTTTACAAATCCATATTCAAATGTGTTTAGTTCAATTACCAAAAAATAATATCCACTATTGTTTACACTAACAAGCCATTGATATTCTTCTGTGTTATCTATTTGGTTGGCAATTGTTTCTATAATTTGTTCCGAACCTGCGGAATATAAAATTACATCAATTTTATATGTATCTAAGTTTACATAATTATTTAACCATTTTATTGAGTTATAGCTATTGTTTAGCCAAATATCATTATTGTTTGGCAACACAAATGAAATTAGGTCTTGTTGTTCTTCTATAATAAAAGTTTCAGTAATACTGAATGCCTTATCTATACTATTTGTAGCATAGGCTTTTATATAATAATTTGTGTTTTGTTCAAAAGCATTGTAAGTATAAACAAAATTATGTGTTATATTATTTGGGCTTACTATTCCAAGATTAGTATAATTAGGATTTGATAAAATATCTGGTTCTTTGCTCCAAACAAAACCATGCGAAAATATCTCACCACTTTCGTTCAAGTTTTCAATTGTTGCGTTAACAATTATCTCATTATTTTCATTAATTATTGGTGTTTCTATACTAATAATTGGTGTTTTATTAGATATTTTATCAAGCACTATTTTTAATGTATCTACATCATTATCTAATACTACTTGGTAGTTTATCAACAAATTAATATAACTGTTCCTACTAATTGATATTTTGTAATCACCCATTGGGATTTCCTCAAAATAAAATTCTCCTTTGGTATTGCTATATGCTGTTTTTGTAATATCTGCAATAATTAGTTCAACCTCAGATATTGGCAAACCTTCATTATTAACAACAATTCCAATTATTTTTTCTACTTGCACTTTTTC
>JAOZQN010000360.1 GCA_029932195.1 Bacteroidales bacterium
CAATGCTTTTTATATTTATAGAAAGCAATGCTCAGGGGTGTTGTTCAGGAGGAGCAGGAAGTCCTATTGCAGGTGGGACTTCACAAGGAGTATTACGAGAACGACAAATTGAATTTGCTTTAAATTATAAATATTTAGAAAGCAATAAATTCCTAATAGAAGATAGGGATACCGTTCCTTTATTTGACAATTTAAGTAGTGAATATCTATATTTTAGAACAGGATATGGATTGAGTAAAAAGCTAACATTAGAAATATCTGCTGGATACTTTTTAAATAAAAAACTTACAGAATTTAAAACGGAAGATGGTCAGAAAGTTATTTCATCAAAGGGTTTTGGTGATTTAATAATTTTTCCAAGATACGATGTTTACTTCAAAACTTCTGCTACCCGCAAGACAGAACTTACAATTGGAGTTGGTTATAAACTACCATTAGGTTCAAATATAGACTCAAATCTAGTATTTACTAATCCTGTTACGGGAGACGAATATTATACCATTTCTCCTCCAACAGTCCAGCCTACAAATGGTTCACACGATTTTATTCTTTATCTTTTTGGTTTACGAGGCTATCCAAGGCAGAAGCTTAACTTTTTTGCAAATGCCATGTATATAAGAAAGGGATTTAATTCTTTGGGACAAAAATTTGGCGATTATTCAAGTGTAGGTTTATTTGTTAGTAAAACATTTTTCAGAAAACTAGGAGTTACCACACAACTTAAAGGTGAATGGATAGGGAAATTACAATCTGCTAGAAATATTGACATGGTTGCATTTTACAATGTATATCCAGAATCAACAGGAGCCAAAAATCTTTTTGTTGTTCCACAGATAAGTTATACATATAAAACTTTTACTTTGTATGGATTGGCAGATATACCAATATATCAATATGTAAATGGCAATCAGGTAGGTTCTGAAATAAATTTGACCGTTGGGCTGTCATATAGATTTAGTCGGTTTTGTCCATCACCAGAAATAGAATAATAACATAAGGAGACTCCTAAAAACTCAAATATCAAGGCTTTCAATTTTTTTTAAAATTTGAGTTTTTAGGAATCCCCATAAGATAGTTTGGAAATATGAAAAAAGCAATAAAAATAATTTTGATAATATTAGTTGTGCTTATTTTGGCTGCCGCAGGTGGTGGCTATTATTTTTACACAAAAATATTTAAGTCAAATGTAGAACTTAACGGTAAAGAAGAGGTTTATTTATATATTCCAACAAATGCCACTTATGAACAAGTGATAGATTCTATTTACGCTATGGATATTATTGTAGATAAAATTAGTTTTGAGTGGGTTATGAATAAAAAAAACTACAAAAATAAAGTTCGTTCAGGACGATTTAAAATAGAAAACCATCTTAGCAACAACGATTTAGTAGATTTATTGCGTTCTGGAAAACAGATACCAATAAATGTTACTTTTAATAATATAAGACTAAAAGAGGAATTGGCAGGAAGAATAGCACAACAACTTGAAATTGATTCAATTACAATTTTAGAAGCATTAAATAATGATGATTTAATTGAATCTTATGGTCTTAATTCCGAAAATGTTTTAATAATGTTTATTCCAAATACTTACCAATTTTTTTGGAATACTTCGGTTAATCAATTTTTGGATAGAATGCACAAAGAATACACTGCTTTTTGGGACGAAAGTAGGCTTGCAAAATTGGAACGAACAGGCTTAAAGAAGGAAGAGGTTTCTATTCTTGCATCTGTTGTTCAAGCGGAGCAAACAATACAAGTTAGCGAGCAAGATGTTATTGCTGGTCTGTATATCAATAGATTAAAGAGAGGAATACCAATGTCATCTTGTCCTACTTTGATTTATGCACATAAAGATTTTTCTATAAAGCGAGTTTATCATTGGCACGAGGAAATAGAATCTCCTTACAATACATATAAATACGCTGGTCTGCCTCCTGGACCTATTAATTTACCAGAAATCAGAGCAATAGATGCAGTTTTAAATTTTGACGACAACGACTATATATATATGTGTGCAAAAGAAGATTTTACTGGCTATCATTATTTTTCAAAAACATTATCACAACATTTAATGTATGCCAGAAGATACCAAGCCGCAGCAAACAAAAGAGGAATAAGATAAGAAAGTGATGAATTTAGTCAAAGGGAGACTTAAGTCTCCCTTTGACTTTTTTCAATAAATTAAATAAACTAACAAATATACCAAAATAAATGAAAACAAGATTACGATTTGCTCCAAGTCCCACGGGACCACTACATATTGGAGGTGTTAGAACAGCATTATTTAACTATTTATTTGCAAAAAAACACGGTGGAGATTTTATCTTACGAATAGAAGATACCGACCAGTCAAGATATGTGCAAGGTGCTGAGGAGTATATAATTAACTCGTTAAAATGGTGCAATATCAATTTTGATGAGAGTATCGAACTTGGTGGAAAGTTTGCTCCTTACAGACAATCGGAACGTAGAGAAATTTATAAAAAGCGTATAAATGAGCTTGTTGCAAAAGGGAAAGCGTATTATGCTTTTGACACTTCGCAAGAACTTACTGAAATGCGAGAGAAGCTTCAAGCAGAAAAATCGCCAATCCAGCAATACAATTTTGCAACACGAATGCAAATGAAAAATTCATTTACGCTTTCGGCAGAAGAAGTTGAACAAAAAATTAATTCAGGTGAGCCTTACGTTATCCGTTTTGATATGCCTGAAAATCAGATTGTAGTATTAAATGATTTGATTCGTGGAGAGATAAAAGTAAATACTTCTACGCTAGACGACAAAGTGCTTTTTAAAGCCGATGGTTTACCAACTTATCATTTTGCAAATATTGTGGACGACCATCACATGGAGATTTCACACGTTATACGAGGTGAGGAATGGTTGCCTTCTATGCCTTTGCACGTTCTTCTTTATCAGAGTTTTGAATGGGACGCACCACAGTTTGCACATCTGCCACTAATTCTAAAACCAAACGGAAAAGGAAAATTAAGCAAGCGAGACGGAGAAAAACTTGGATTTCCTGTATTTCCAATTGACTGGGAAAAAGATGGAGAAAAAATTACAGGTTACAAAGAATGGGGATATTTTCCTGATGCTTTTATTAATATGTTGGCACTTTTGGGTTGGAACTCAGGAACGGAGCAAGAGATTTTTTCAATGGAGGAATTGATTAATTCTTTTTCAATAGAGAAAGTTCAAAAAGCTGGAGCAAAATTTGATCCAGATAAAACAAAATGGTTTAACCAACAATATTTAAAGCAAAAAGATAATAAAGAATTATCAGAAATTTATTTGAAAATATTGGAGGATAAAAATATTAAGACAGATATAAATTATGTAGAAAAAGTTGTTGCTTTGATTAAAGAACGAGCTACTTTTGTTTCTGATTTTTGGGAATTATCATCATACTTTTTTGTAGCACCTTTGGAATACAATAAAAAGTCTAAAAAGAAGGCTTGGAAAAAAGACACTCCAGAAATTATAGAAAAATTAAAAAATATTTTGCAAGAGATAGAAATATTTAATACCGAAACTACAGAAAATACCGTTAAAAATTGGATTACTGAAAATGAATTCAATTTTGGTAAAGTTCTGAATCCTCTGCGATTAGTTCTTGTAGGAGCAACAAGTGGACCTCATCTTTTTGATATAATTTCTATGCTTGGAAAAGATGAAGTAATAAGCAGAATTAATTTTGGATTAAATAATTTGAAAAAATAAAACTATTTTTTTGCATATTAAGAAAAATTTTATTTATTTTGCATTTTGAAATAAAATTGTATTTAAAGACAATAGTTTTGAAGTTTTAGTGTTAAGTTTTTAGTTGGTTTTACTCCCGATAATTATATAACTCACTTAGATTTGGCGATATGACAAAAGAAATTAGTTCAAAACTCAACATCGAATCCACTCCGAGAAGTGTATTTTTGCCAAAATCAAGGCGGATATGGATTTTACAAACACAATGAACATGTCTCATTGCACTTATTGTAAATGAGTATTTTAACAGAGTTTGTCAAAAAGATGCTTTTCGGAATGGACTCAACATTAAAAACTAAAAACTATTAAATAGATACATAAAACATTAATATATATATAAATTTATACAAATGGCTACTCATAAATCGGCAAAAAAAAGAATTAAACAAACAGAGAAAAGAAGAGTTCATAACAGATATTTCGCAGTTACTACAAGAAATGCGGTAAGAAAATTGAGAGATATTGAAGAGAAAGAAGAAGCATTAAAACTTTTCCCAAAAGTAAGTTCTATGCTTGACAAACTTGCTAAGAAAAATATTATTCATGATAATAAAGCAGCAAATTTGAAATCTAAACTAATGAAACATATTTCTAAATTAGAGAAGTAAATTAGTTTTCTGTTAATCAAAACAAAAATAAGAAGATCTTTTTAAAGACCTTCTTATTTTTTTGTATAGCTAATTGTAAGTAAGTAAGCACTTAGTTAGCTATATAAAACCGTCACTTTTAAAGATATATTTTATACAGCTACCTACTTAAATAAATTATTTTTTTATTGGAACAAGATTTATAGTTAAACCTGTTTCGTCCATAAAATCTTCTACCTCTTCTAACTCTTCTTCTACATCTTCGTCGTTGTTATCGTAGTGCCAATATACATTTACATTCCCTCCTGTATCTTGGAATTTTTTTAGCATATTCAAGATATCAACAATACATTTAGACGAACTTGTGTTAAAATAAGTTAGTTTAAAATTAAACTGGATTGTATTTTCTGTATTTAAACTGTATTCTTTTATCCAATTGAATAAAGGTGTGTAAAATTTGATAGTCTCTTCTAGGTAAGACTCCCCAGAGAGTTCACAAATTCCAGTTTCTGCACTAAAATTAACTGTTGGGATAAAATATGATTCGTGTGAACCTTGAATAAATATACTTTTCATATAAAAATAAATTTAGTTTTGCATTGTTTTATTAATTAAAATAGATTGCATGTAGAATAAATTTCCATCATCTAATTCTATTGTTTTATAGTTTATTGGATTGTTTGCCATTAAAGCAACCTGAATAAGTCCAATATTTCCACCGCCTTTTTTTCCTGGAGGTAGTCGTCTTTGTGCTCGTTTAAATTGTCTCAAATCATCTCGTGATAAGCCATTTATTTTTTTACATTTTTCTATAACCGGTTGAATATCTTTTTCACCAGCTTTATTTCCTGTTGCAAGCATATAGCTATCCTCAAATTCTCTAATAAAAATTGAGCCAAAACCAGAATAGTGGTCATCGTTGTTTTCTGACACTCGTTCTACAGAGTAAAGTGCTATATTTTGAGCAAATTCAATAAAAATTTTAAATAATTTTTTATTCAGCTTTGGATCTGCTGAAAATTTGGATTCTAAATTCTTTGCAATAACACCAAGTATCTCACTATCAAAAGCTCCTGTGTAGCTAATGTTAATGTTGTGTTCTTTCATGTCAAAAATAAGTTCCTGAGTATCTATCATAATATAGGAATTTTTGGCGTTTTTCACGAGTGTTAAGTTCAAGGCTTTTTTGAAATTTTAGAATTGAAGTTTACCTCTGTAAATAAACATTTTAAAATTTCAAAAGCAACATGCCACTAGGCATTTGGCACTAGTGAAAAACGCCGATTTTTTTTAATTTATGATTGGCTATAATACCAAAATATTAGTCTCTTTCTTTTTGGCATTTTTCACGAGAGTCAAGTTCAAGGCTTTTTTGAAATTTTAAAATTGAAGTTTACTCCTGTAAATGAGTATTTTAAAATTCTAAAAGGAACGAAGAAATTGGCACTTGTGAAAAATACCTTCTCTTTTTATATAGAACAATACAATTATTGTGCAAAATAATTTATTTACTAAAAAAAAACAAATTTTTATTGAAAATTAAAATTTTAAAATAAAATATAAGTTTTCTTACAGAAACCTATCATGTAAATTGTATTTTACATTTGTAAAGGAATAATAAACAAAGATACAATTATAAGAATAAAAATAAATAAAAACGAAATAATGAACATTAAAAAATAAAATTAAAATATTATTTGCTGAAAATAAGTAGTTTACAATTTGTAAACTATGGCTTGTTTCTCACAATAAATTGTTATACTAACCCACTTATAAAATTGTAATTTAGAGAAAGAACAGCAAAGCCCTCACGTAAGGTGTTAATAATTTCATATCTCATCAAAAAAAGCTTCTCCAGTTTTTGTATTTTCCTGAAACTTAAACATATACAAAAAGAATTAAAACCATTTGTAATTTAGTAATTGTCAATATATTTTTAAAATTGCCCTGACCTTTAGGTCGGGGATAATGCAATAAATCCACTGATTAGGGCTTTAGTCCTTTACTTTCTACGCCGTTAAAAAAGGACTGAAGCCCTAATAATCAAATTTTATCTTTATCCCCGACC
>JAOZQN010000361.1:0-5585 GCA_029932195.1 Bacteroidales bacterium
TTGTATTTCTAACAATTTTATTATCACCGATTTAGAAAGTCAGAAACTTCAGTAACTATTATTACTGAATTAAAATAAAACAAGACAAATAATATTAAACTAATTAATTTTAAATTCTACTCGTCGGTTTTTTTGGCGACCTTCTGGTGTTGCATTGGTTGCTATTGGTTTTGTTTCTCCATATCCTTTTGATGTAATTCTATTGCTACTAATTTTGTTGTTTTTAAGATAATCTGCAACAGCATCTGCACGTTTTTGAGATAAATCTGAATTAGAAACACTACTCCCCTGACTATCTGTATATCCTTGTATTTCAATATTTATTTCAGGATTATCGTTTAAAAATTTCACCATATTTTCTAGTTCAAGATAAGAATCGGAATTAATAATAGCTTTTCCTGTTTCAAAAAATAAGTTATTCATTTTCACCACATTGCCTTTTACTATTGGAACTAATTTTAAGTCTTTCGTAATTTCTTGATATTGAGTATTTTTGTCAAGAGATTTGTTCGCTTCTGTAAGGTCTAAACTTTCCGAAACAGAGGCATATCCTTCGGCACTTGCCATTAAGCTATACTTTTTTCCAAAAGGTAAAACAATTTTATATCCTCCTGTTGAAGCATCAGAATAGGCAGAACCAAGCTGTTTTTTAGTTTTCATATCATAATAAAAAACTTCTACTTCCAATGGTTTGTTAGTTGTTTGATTAAGCACATTTCCTTTTACCAAAACTACTGGATCTGGTCTTGCTGCTTCGGATAATAAAATTCTATAAATGTCAAATTTTGAATTTTCTGGATTTTTTAATGATAAGTATGCGTATTTTCCTTGTGTATCTACAATAAAATCGGCATCATATTCTGCTGTATTTATTTTTTCGCCCAAATTTACTGGCTCCGACCAATTTTCCCAAGTCTCATCTAATCTTTTACTCATGTAAATATCTGCCGAGCCATATCCATCAAAACCTTTCGAGCTAAAATATATTGTTTTATTATCATTTGCCAAAACAGGCCACTCTTCCTCTTCATCAGTATTTATTACATCTCCAAGAAACAATGGTTTAGACCATTTTTTATTTTCATAAAAGCTAACAAAAAGATCGTAGCTTTCGTTTTCACTACTTGCAAAAACTAAGGTTTTAAAATCTGCAGAAACAGAATATCCTCTGTCCACAATTTTATCTTCTACTCCATCAAAAGGCATTGGTTCACGTTCTTGCCATTTTCCATTTTTTTTGTAAATAATATATAATCTTGTTTTTGCCTCCTCATCGTATTCTGCTTTTACTATCATTGCATTGCCGTCCGACCTAATGCCTACAACCATATTGTAGGTTTCGTCGTTAAAAGGTTCGCCAATATTTTTGGCGGCAGTCCATTCACCATTTTCGTCTAATTCCGAATAATAAATATCTGGATAAGAAGATTCTCCACCCATATTGTCTGGGGATTTCCATCTTATAAAATAAAACGTTTTTCCGTCTGGCGAAATTCTCGCATCAGTTTCGGAATATTCGGAGTTAATTTTTGTCCCCAAATTTTCAATATCTGCGGTAAAAACGATTACATTTTCTTGTGCTTTTAATATCAAAATATTAAATAAAGAAAGAACTACGATTGTTAAAATTGTTTTTTTCATGTTTTTTTTAATTGTTTGGTTAATAATTTGTGATGTTAAGGTCGTGATAATAAATACTTAGTATCTTAATCCTGAAATCGTTGTTTTTTTTGGTATAATATTATTCAAAACTTCATAATTTCAAAACGTCAAAACTTTTCCAGCTGTCTGGGTTGGGAATAAACGAGCAAATAAAATCTTTTAGTATAAGTTGATAAAAGAATTAAGCAAAGATATAATTTTTAGAATTAATCAGATGTTTTGTTCTGTAAATATCAATAAAAAATATCAATGAAAAATTTCAGTTTTGGAAAAAAAAGATTACTTTAGCAAAATTCTAACTTGTAAAGCATAATGAATATTGAATAAGCATAACTCAATAAGCTGTGAATCAATTGTTTTATTTGTGTAACTCTATTCTATTTTTATTTATCACATCTTAGACTTTTTAAGAATGCACCATAAAAAACATTACCAGAATGAAAAAATATACTTCCAAAATTATTTTAATATTACTATTGCTGTTTGTGAGTTCTAATATTTTTTCTCAAACAGTGCTCCCAAAGCTGTTGGTGGAGTAATTAATCTATCCAATTGGGATTTTGAAAAAGATGGCACAATAAAATTGAATGGAGAATGGGAATTTTATTGGGAACAATTGTTAACTCCTACCGATTTTGAAAATAAAAATCTAACTACCAACTACATATATGCACCTGCTGGTTGGACAACAGGAAAAAATGAAAGCGAGAAATATCCAATATTTGGTTATGCTACATATCGCCTAAAAATAGAACTTCCTGAAAACCACGAAAATATAAAATTTAAGTTGCCAGCACAAATATACTCTGCCTCAAAAATATGGATAAATGACAAATTATTTTATACTTCGGGAATAGTAGGAGCAACCAAAAAGGAAGAAAAAGCAAAATATGTTCGTTTTGAAGAGATGTTCTCAAATGATATTGAAGCAGATGAGTCAAATATTATAATTATTACAATTCAGGTATCTAACCATATTTTGGGAAGTTATTATTCAGGACTATCACAGCCTATTGAGCTTGGCAAAGCAGATAAAATTTTATTTACTGAAAATTATAAAACCTTATTTGATGCAGCTATTATCGGTTTTTTTCTTTTGATGGGAGTATATCATTTGTTTTTATTTTTTTATAGAAGAGACGAAATTTCAACTCTGATATTTGCAATCCTATCGTTGATATTTTTTGTAAGAAGTTTAGCAACCACAGGAATTTTAATGCGTTTTTTTATAGACGATGTAGGTATAGCATTCAGAATTCACTATATTCCGATACCATTATATATTGCTCTTATAACTCTGTTTTTTAGTAAATTACTACCAGGGACAGTTCATAAATTTATGCTCAAGTTAATTATTGGTGTGTCTGCAATATTGTTTTTGATAATAATATTTTCACCAGTATATTTAGTTTGTTATCTGAACACATACCTTATTTTATTGATAATGCCATCAATAATATATTTGTTAGTAATGCTATTTAGAGCTATTCTAAAAAAAGAACAGGGAGCAAAATGGGCTTTCGTTGGCTTACTTGTTTTATTTTTGGCAAATACCAATGATATGCTTGTGGCTCTGGATATTATAAAAACAACTTATAAATCAAATTTAGGATTTTCTATCTATATTTTATTTCAAGCCATAAATATTGCCGAAAGGTTTTCTATATCTTTCAAAAATAATTTAAAATTAAGTAAAACTCTTGATTATCAGAATAAAAACTTAGAAAAAATTGTAGATGAAAGAACAAAAGAAGTTCAGATACAAAAACAGGAAATTTTGGAAAAAAATGAAGAATTAAATCAAATAAATGATGATGTAACAAATAAAAATGCAATTTTATCACAACAAAAAGAAGAGATACAAGCACAATCGGAAGAATTAATAGCAACCTCAGAAGCTCTTGAAATACAAAATACGAAACTTGAATTTCAGCACGAACAAATTACAAGTAGTGTAAGGTATGCTCTTTCTATTCAACAAGCAATGCTTCCTTTTCATGACAGGATGAACAAACATCTTGATGTTTTTGTTCTTTTTCGTCCTAAAGATATTGTTTCTGGCGATTTCTATTGGTATATGCACCTTCCTGCAACCAATAAATATGATGAAAAAATATTTATTGTCGCAGTTGATTGCACAGGGCATGGAGTTCCTGGAGCTTTTATGAGTATGATTGGAACACAAATTTTAAATAAAATAGTAAATGAAGATAAAATAACAGACCCTGCGGAAATTCTACTTCAACTGCATAAGGGAGTTGTGTATGCCCTAAAACAAGAAAAAACTAACAATGTTGATGGTATGGACGTTTGTTTGTGTAAAATAGAAGAAAGAAAAGAAGAGAAAATAATTACCTTTGCAGGAGCAAAACGACCTTTATATTATTTTGAAAAAGAAAAGAATGAGCTAACAAAACTAAAAGGAGACAGAAAAACAATAGGTGGCAAAATAGGACGTAATCAAATTACAAGTTTTACAAATCAAGAAATTATTTTGCAAAAAAATGACTTAATCTATTTAACGACAGATGGATATATAGACCAAAATAATAAAGAAAGAAAAAGATTTGGCTCTAAAAATTTAGAGGAATTAATAAATAATATTTCTAATAAAACGTTAGAAGAGCAAAAACAAATACTTGAAAATAAGTTAGATAACTGGAAAATTGGCACAGAACAACGTGATGATATTACTATTTTAGGAATAAGATTATGATAATCTGCATTTTTCAGTAAAAATAAGCCGATTTTAAATTAATAAAACCGGCTATCCCTATGAAAAAAGATTACTTTTATTTACTCTTTTGTAAACGGCTGTAAATTCTCCGTCATTATCAATTAACTATATTTTATTTGTTTACCCAGGCAAACTAATTCGTTTTAAATCTTTGTCATGCAATATAATTATCTGTTTTTCAATATGTTTTAATAAATCAGGACATTCACGTTCAAAATCCTCCGATACTATTATTTTGGTTTTATCTCCAAATTTAAAAGTTATTTTTAACGAACTACTGCATGACGATTGGCTGTAGTAGGTGTTTTCTAATTCAAAAAAACCATTATCAATAATATAGTTTATCAATTTATCTCGTTCTTTTTTACTAATTCTTTGTTCCAAAACATGATTATATTTATCGTTCCCCTCACCAGTAATTTCTGAGGTTGGAATAAAAGTTATAAGCGTATCTTTTAGCACAAACTTATCGTAATGAAAAGCTCCTCGTTCTACTATTAGCTCTACATTTGAATAATCAACAGACTGAATGTTAGACGATTTTAATGTTCCACTAATGTTAATATTATTTTTATTTGTATCTCCACAAGATGAGATTAGAAAGGAAAATAATAGAATTGATAATATAATTTGTAAATTTCTCATTGTTTTATTTTTCAGTAAAATTGTAAAGAGATTCTACCTTCTCGTTACAAAAATTATCCCATTTCTCACTTTTTGCAAGTTTCAAGTATTTTTGAGACTCTTTGTATCTTTTTTCACTAACGTCCGATTCGCCAAGAACTTCATCTACTTCGCCATTTTCATTAACTGCATCTTGTAATACCGATGTTACACATTTTCCGTCTTCTGAATAATATCTGGTATTAAAAATACGCTTATTATCTTTCTTTGTCTGAACCATATAAAAACAGATTATTAGACTCTCATTTTTATAATAAAAAGCCAACGATTCTATTATCTTTTCATTTTCAGATACTGTTACTATCCTATGTATCAGCCCATTTTTTTTAGTAATTTTGACTTCAATCGTATCAAAAATACTTTTTTCGTAGTTTTCTAATTTATGCTCTTCTTTTGTGTAAATTTTATTCGTTTTTATATTCTTAGCCAATGCAAGTGTTTCTGTTTTTAACTCCTGTGCATTTGTAATCTGAGCTTTAACAGTCGTAATTTGTAAGCCAAA
>JAOZQN010000361.1:5595-6417 GCA_029932195.1 Bacteroidales bacterium
ACCTATGATTATAATACTTATTTTTTTCATAACTCTTTATCTTTTTATTGAAATAATACTTGTTTTTCTGTAAAACCCTAAAAATATTCATTTCCAGTAAATTAACCAGCTGCCATCATATAAACAAGTTTCCAACTACCATCTACCTTTTCAAAATAAAGGAATATAGCAGAGCCAAAAACTTCTCCGTCGTCTGAAACAGCAACTTCTTCTAAACTAAATTCTCTTGTAGTCATTTCTCCTGCATAAAGGTCAGTAGCTTCTGTTGCAACAATACTTTCAATTAAGGCATCATTAATAAAATATGAGTCGTAAAAATCTTCAGAAATAGCATCACTTCCAAATACGGTCATTTTTTTTAACTCTTCGAAGTTTTTTTCCGCCATATATTTCTGAAAATCAGCCCAAAAACTATCAAAATCACTATGATTTATTATATTATTTTCGGTTGTTTCATTTGTTATTGTGTTGTTTTCCCTATTTCCACACGAAAGTAAACCTATTGCAAATATCAATAATAAAGGGTAAAATACTATCTTTTTCATTATTTATGATTGTTTAAAGATTAATAAAACACAAAAATACGCTAAGTTTTATTTATGTGCAACACACAATTCACGAATGGTAGTTATTAATCTATGAATGGTAAGAAGCACAATGAGCATGTCTCATTGCACTTGTTGTAAATGAGTATTTTAAAATTTGTATCTAACGCCGAGTTTTGGGTTTTTAGGAGTGCCCTCTAATCAAAAGTCTAATATTTTATACAGTTTACAGTCAAATATTGTGATGGAATAATATTTAACCAATTCAGTAGAGACG
>JAOZQN010000362.1 GCA_029932195.1 Bacteroidales bacterium
TAATTTTTTAACTTTTTGATATTTAAGATGTTATAAACTCCGAAACTTCAGTATTCTAACTCTATAAAAATTAAACTATCGTAAATACCAATCAATAATTTTGGATATTTTAATATAATATCATTTTTTTCCTTCTCATTATTTTCAATCTTTTTTCTATACTCAATAGTATCATAACCCACAAGATTACCTTCATTGTCAAAAATTGGCGAAGGTGGAGCTGGAGGTAGTAGTAAATAATAATCTGATTCTAATATTTTTAAAGAATCTATAATTTGTGGAAATATTTCATTATAAATATCTACATCATTTTTTGCAACATTGCATTGTGTTGCTAAGAATAATACAATTAATAAAAACCAATAAGGCTTTTTCATAAAATTAATAGATTTAAAAATGTAAAATCACCATTTACTTTCGTCATATTCAATTAGATATGTTGTAATTTCAATATTCTCAATTAGCTCTTTATTTTCTATAAATATTTCGGGATAATTTTGATTGTTGGGATAAAATACAATATAAACTCCCTTGTCTAATCCAAGACTTTTACAATAATATGCAAGTTGTTTTTTTCCTTTAAGAAATTGGCTTTCGTAATAATAGATTTTTGTTTCTATTAAATATTCTTCCGAATTTATATTTATTATCAAATCACTTTTTCCGAGTCCTGTGTCTGCTTCTCGGTAGCTTTTGCCGTCCACAACTTGCAGAAATGCTTGAATATAAGTTTCAAAACTATAAATTAATGCACTTTCTTTTATCGATTTATAATTATTTGCTTCATCTTTTTGCCTAAAAACGTTAAAACCACGTCTTTTAACGTATTTTTTATAGCCCGAAATAAATATATCTAATTTGAATTTATTATTTTTATCAAAAAATTCTCGGACAGCAAAACTTCGTAAAATATCAGTTTTTTCGCCGTTTGTGTATGGGTAAAAGGCATTATATAGTCTTTTTTTATAGAATGGCACCCAAAAAGTTACGTAATCATCTTTATCTTTTTTTATTAAACCATTTGTATGCAATAGCTTAATGCTTTCTATATCTATTTTAAAAGGTATTTTATTTTCGGTAAACAATAATGTTTCCACAAAACTGCGTTCCTGTTTTGCTTTATTTAAAATATTTGCAAAATTTTTATCAATGGCTTCATTCAAATACCATTTTTCAACTTTTAAATAGTCATCATAATCTAATATTTTTTTATCCGGATTGTTATCTACCAATACTTTGGCAAAACCGTTTACCAGCCCAGGTTGATTTGCTGTTATCTGGATAATTTTTTCTTTTACTTTTTTTTCAAATAATTGATTTGTTTCAGATTCGTGCTGTCCTAACAGTTCAAAAACCTCATTGTCTGTAAAATATGGAACATTCAGATTATCTGTTATATTGAATGGACTGGCATTATCGCTCACAACGCCAACAATATTTGAAACTCCAACAAGTATAACACTCTTCAAACAATGATACTCCCTTGAATGATAAGCATTTCTAATTGAATGCAAAAAATCGCCAAAATATTCTTCGTTAATACCTTCTACTTCATCAATAATAAGGACGCATTTTTGATTTTTCATCTCCGAAATAAGCTGGAAAATTTTAGCAATTTCTTTTTCTTTTGAAAAATCAATTTCCCAGTATTTTTTTAATTCAACAGATAAACTATATAAAAAACTATCAAGTGATGCGTTTTTATAATTTTCAAAATTAATATGGGCAACTTTATAATTTTTTTGTTCTAATTCTTTTGCAAGTTGTCTAAAATAAGTGCTTTTTCCTGTTTGCCGTGGAGCCCAAATTGTAAAATATCGTTTTTTATTAACTAATTTAAGTCCTTTATTTATAATATTTTGTCTTTGAATAGTATAATGCTCGTTGGGAATATTTGGTCCTGATGTATTAAATTCTCTTTTCATATATTTATAAATTACTTTTTTGTATTTTATTTATAATCAGAAGTTTTACTCTTTTTTTAAAGCTGGATAAATTATGAAGTTTTGAAATTATGAAGTTTTGAATAACATTGTGTCAAAAAAAACAACGATTTCAGGATTAAGATACCTATTCCTCTTTCTTAACTCACTAATTTATATTTCAAATCCAACTACAAGAACATCATCTACTTGCCTTTGTGAGCCTTTCCATATTTCAAATTCTTTTTCTAATAATTGTTGTTGTTCTTGCATATCTAAATTGCCAATACTTTTTATAAATTTTTTAAATTTAGACGACATATATTTCTTTTTATTTTGTCCACCAAGTTGGTCAGGAAAACCGTCTGTGAACATATAAAATTTATCTTTTTTAGAAATAGGAATAGAATGATTTGTAAATTCTTTTTCTCGGATAAAAGAAGAAATTGGTTGCTTATCACCTTTAATTTCAGTTATTTGACTATTTTGGCAAATATAAAGTGGACGATATGCTCCTGAATATTTAAGCTCATTTTTTGTCCAGTCTATCATACAAAAAGCAATGTCCATTCCATCATGCACAATTTGATTCTTACTCTCTTGTTTTAGAGCTTTTTTTATTTCAATTCTAAGTTCTTCCAGTATTTTATTGGGGCAAATTTTATCATATTTATTTATAATTTCATTAATTAAGGTTATTCCAAGCATGCTCATAAATGCTCCTGGAACTCCATGTCCAGTACAATCAGCAACAGCAATATAACTCAAATTATCTGTATTCTTAACCCAATAAAAATCACCACTTACAATATCTTTTGGTCTATGAAATATAAAAAAATTATTAAATTTTTGTTTGAAAATTAATTTGCTCGGCAGTACTGCTTGTTGAATTCTTTTGGCATAAATTATACTATAAGTTAGTTTTTTATTTTGGTCTGTAACAATGTTTTTTTGCAGTACTATTTCGTCTCTTTGAGTGGTTATTTCTTCTTTTTGTTGATTTAACTCTTCATTTTGCATCAAAATTTCATCTTTTTGTTTAGCCAGTTCAGTGTTTGCTTTTTTTCTCATTTTATTACTATACAGTAAAAGTATTGCTATTGCAAAAATCAAGAATAAAGCAATTGTTGCAGACCAAATAAATATTTTTTGTCTCTGATTTACAAGCTCTTGTTTTTCGTGTTGTTCTTTTAGAAGTTGGTTTTCTTTTTCTTTTTTTTCAGTATCAAATTTTGTTTGCATCTCCAAAATTTGTTCATTTGATTCTAATTTAAAAATAGAATCTTTTAATAAATTATAATTTTTATAATTTTCAAAAGCGTTTAAATAATCTCCTTTTGTAGAGTCCAATTCCGAAAAGTTTTTGTATGCAGACATTTGTGTGTGTAAATCTCCAATTTCTTTAGAAATTTCTAATGTTTTGAGCATAAAAAGTTCGGCTTGCGAATAATTCCCAATTTCTACATAATGCTTGCCAAGAGCGAGATGTGCAAGCGAAGCTCCTTTTCTATCTCCTATTTTTTCAGTAATTTTTACGGCTTTTTTATAAAATTCAATAGCTTTTTCGTATTGTTTTTGTTCTCCATATAAAACTGCCATATTAACTGAAGTTTCTGCAATTTGCTCATTGTAACCTATTTCCTCACTAATTTTTAATGCTATTTTAAAATAATACAAAGCAGAATCAAGTTGTTCGTTATGTGAAAAAATATTTCCTATATTATTTGTGCTAAGGGCAATACCATCTGGACTTTCTATTTTTTTAAAAATATGATAAGCTTCAAAATAATATTCCATAGCAAGCTTATAGTCCTTTAAGTAATAATATATATTACCAATATTATCCCCTCCAAAGGTCGTTTCCAATTTCTTCAATAACTTCTAGGGCTTGTAAATAGCAATCAAGACATTTTTCGTAATTGCTTCTAAAACAATAAGAATTACCCATTTCTCCAAGTATTGCAGCTTGATAATCAATCTCTCCAATATTTCTAAAACCTTCTAATGATATTTCAAAATAATAAAAAGCGGTGTCGTAACTATCTTTAAAATTATAATATTTTCCTATGTTAAAAGCAGATTCGTATTGCTCGTATTTTAAATCAATCTCTTCAGCTAATTGGTAAGCTTTTAAGAAGTTATCAAAATATTCGTGATTTTCTGGGGAGTAATTATTGGCTATTTTTATATAAGCATTAACTATTATGCTGTCTGATTTTGATGTTTCAATTACAGATTTTAGGCTATCAATATTTATCTGTGCAAAAGCAGATAAACCTATGACTATTAGCATTATAGATGTAAATAGTTTTTTCATGTTTGTATTTTATTTAATCTTCAAAAGTAAGAAAAAAAAAGTTAAAGATACAAAAAAAACTCATTTTTATTCAATTATATAATCTACGTAGGAAGGTGTTGCTGTAAAGGATTTTATGTTATCTGAGATTAAAATTACTTGAGTTTTTAATTTGTTACTCGGGCTAAATTTCAATAAATTATAATCAACAATTGCATTAAAATTTTGTTCAGAAATGTTTTTGTAACTACTAAAACCAACAAAATATGTTATTTTTATTTTATTCGGAAAAATTTTAATATTCTCATTTTCAGGGAGGTTAATAACTGTTATAGGAATTGTAATTTTAGCTTCGGTATATTCTTCCACTTCAATGTTAATATCTATTGAGTTTTGTGAATAAGAAATATCTTCTCTTTGTACCAATGATAATTTTCGGGAATAATTTTCAGATAACTTGTTTATTTTTAGCTTTTCTGTTTCAATATAACCAATTGAATCCAATATAGTTGCAGCACCTTTTATAATAATACTATCTGGTTGAAAAACAATTTCATTTTTTGGCATAAATTGGTGTTTATAATTAATTTCTGCTACAAGCCTAACTGCTACTTTTTTTTCTGTTATATATGTAAAATTAAAGAAGATAGAGTCTGGCTTAATTTTTAATAATTTGAAATTCTTATTAAATTGAGATTGCAAATTTTGTGATATATTATTATTAGTTAAAAAATACAGATTAGAGGAGTCGGTTGGTCTTAATTGTTTTAACTTTAGAGAATTAAAATCAATTTTTAGAGGAATAAAATTACTGCTAAATTTATGACTTAAAATATTAAAACCATCTGCATTAATTTTTATAGCTAATTTGCTCGGAAGATTATTTGTATTTACCTTATTTTCAGGCATATTTATAAATGTTACCGGAAAATTAAGAACTGTAGAATAATCTTTATTTAGTGCGTTAAAAAACCATAATATTGTAGAAATAATTAAAAAAAATGAAAATACAAATACCTTTTTTGGTAATTTTATGATTTTTATTTTTCTTAATATTTGTTTATTATTATCCATTTAAATAAAAAAAAGAAAGTGTAAAATTAGACAGTTATGGGGACACTCCTAAAAAAACAAATCTCTGCGTTACTCAAAACATTTAAAATACTCATTTAGAAGAGTAAACTCAAATCTTAATAATTTTGAAAGCCTTGATGTTTTAGTTTTTAGGAGTCGTGATATAAAAATGACACTTTTGTTTATTATATCGTAATGGTTATCAGGCATAAGCAAAATTATTTATTGTTCATTACTTATATTTAATATATTTACTAAAAAGATTCTTTGTAAAGAACAGCAAAAAGAACAAAGCCGATCGCAACTAATATTGATAACAAAATTAAGGCAGATATTACAAGTCCAATAATTGAAGTAATTTGTCCTACTTTTAGATAATCTGAGGATTGTTTTGTATAATTTCTTGGATTTTTTAGATAAATTTGATTCGCTTTTTTGAATTTCACAAGAGCAATTATTGAAGGAATAATTCCTGTTCCTGGAAAAACAAAACTCACCAATATTGATACTATACCAAGTATTAAAATTAGCATAGAATCAGGTGAATCTTCTGGTCGTGGGTTGTAAATTTGTTGTTTATTTTCTATTTTATTTTCCATTTTATCTCGTAATTAAATGTTTATTTTCTTAATATTTTTTCAGTATAGCATTTTTCATCATTAATCACCAAACTAAAAACGTAATTTAGCATTATAAAAAAACGTCATAACTATAAAAATTATGACGTTCAAATTCTAATATAGTAAAAATATTAGTCTAATAATGGTCTTCCGTCTGCCATTCCCATTTTTCCAGTAAAAATGTTGATAAGGTCAATTAAAGACCAGACACCACAACCACCAAAAGTTATTAGTTGCACCCACCAGTTAGAATATCCCATCATAAGTCTGTGAATACCCATGTAACCAAGTAACCAAGCTACGATTACCATTGTCATTTTCGTTTGTTGTTTTTTTTCTTCAGCCATAATAGTTTAAGAGTTTTTTAAAGGTTAATAATTAATATTGAATACAAAATTAAAATAAATTAATTAAATACAAAAAAAATGTATAGTTTTTTTATAATATTTTTGGCTACCCACGTAAAGTTGGAAACTTACACAATTTTAACATGTTTTCTAA
>JAOZQN010000904.1 GCA_029932195.1 Bacteroidales bacterium
AATTTTTTAACTTTTTGATATTTAAGATGTTATAAACTCCGAAACTTCAGTTAATCATTAATAAAAAAGGCTACAAATTTGTTTATAGAGGTTTAACTATTAAGAAGTAAAATTTTATTTTTACAATGTTTTGATAAATACCTGAATAGCAAAAGAAAATTGTAGAGTGTTACAGACTGCCTACTATGGACGGAAGACTGTGGACTTTTATGAATGACAAAATTAATAAAAAATGAATTAAAAAAAATTAATACTGTCTTTTTATTTTGTCAGTAAAATTACAAAAATATATATTTGCAAAATGAAAAATTTTCTTGAAGCACATAATATTGTTAAAAAATTTGCTAATCATACAGCCTTAAAAGATGTAAGTGTTTCTGTTCCAGAAGGTCAAATTTTTGGTCTGCTCGGACCAAATGGAGCAGGAAAAACTACTTTGATAAGAATTATAAATAATATTACCGCACCAGATAGCGGGACGGTTATATTTAATGGTGAAAAATTAATACGCAAACATAGTGAGCAAATTGGATATTTACCCGAAGAGCGTGGACTTTATAAAAAAATGAAAGTTGGCGAACAGGCTTTATACTTTGCTCAATTAAAAGGCATGGGTAAAACTGTAGCTGAAAAAAAACTAAAAATATGGTTCGAAAAATTTGAAATCCAAACATGGTGGAACAAAAAAGTAGAAGAGCTATCCAAAGGAATGCAACAAAAAATACAATTTATTACAACTATTTTGCACGAGCCAAGGCTCCTTATTTTCGATGAGCCTTTCAGCGGTTTTGATCCAATTAATACACAAATACTAAAAGAAGAGATATTAAATTTAAAGAAAAAAGGCTCCACAATAATATTTTCTACACATAATATGTCGTCTGTAGAAGAAATTTGTGATAATATTGCCCTAATAAATAACTCTGAAAAAGTATTAGAAGGAAGCGTTGTTGATATAAGAAATAAATATAAAGCTGATATATTTAGAATAGAATATAGTTCTAAAAATACAGATTTTGTGGAAAATAATGAGTTTGAAATTATTGAAGAGCAAGATTATTTTGTGAAGATAAAAACAAAAAAAACTAACCAAACAAATAGACTTCTAAATTATGCTTCTAGCTTTGGTAATATAATATCATTCAACGAAACAATACCAAGTATAAACGATATTTTTATTAAAATAGTCAACCAGTAGAAAAAAAGAGTTCACCTTATTATTAAATAAGAAAGACCTCTAATATAATCTATAAGAGCAATGCCCGAAATAATAAAGTTGCAGTAAACCATAAATAAGCTCCTCTTATCTATATGAACCATTTATTCTTGCTTTGCCGAACTCTACATTTACCATGCAATCTCAATAATATTAGAAAAATATTTTGTG
Organism: Bacteroidales bacterium; assembly: GCA_029932195.1. Taxonomy (GTDB): domain Bacteria; phylum Bacteroidota; class Bacteroidia; order Bacteroidales; family JAOZQN01; genus JAOZQN01. The sequence goes on from JAOZQN010000904.1 coordinate 1,388, forward strand.
ATTATTAAAACATTGGTCGCAAAAGTAAATTATTTATTTAAAATACAAAAGATTACGATACTTTTTGTATAATTATGATTACATTTTAATTTTTTCTTTACAATTTCTATAATAAAAAACAGACATTAGTTTATGCTTCCCCCATTTGGTTGGACAGTTTTTTCAAAAAGTTAGTTGATTATTATT
>JAOZQN010000363.1 GCA_029932195.1 Bacteroidales bacterium
CATGGCTTTCCAGTCGTCATCTTTTATACTTCTTGTATCAAAACAGTTACAATTATAAAACTTCTCTATAAATACCTCATCTACACATGGTTCACATATTCTAATAATAAATTGTTCTCCGTCCATAATGTAGTCCATGTATCGTTCTGTTATTTGATACATCCATTTATCTATTTCATAGACCAAAGTTTCGGGGTCTGCTTTAAATTGTTTTTTTGCTCTTTCACAATCATATTGAAATACATTTGCAATAGCTATTTTCACGGCTGTATTCTCACAGTCTGCATTTACGGTATCAACAGAAGAAAAAATAAGAACTTCTGTTTTTGTATTAGTATTAAAACCACGTATTGTAAATGTTACTTCCCAGTCTTCTTGCGATAGGAACAGTCTTGTTTCAATGGTGTCTATAATGAATATCATTTCTATTTGAGATTCATAATTTATTCTCATACATTCTACAAAATCGTAAAAAGGACTACCTGTTTTATGATTTAATATCTCTTGTGTGCAAGGATTAAAATTATTAGAGCGTTCTTTTAATCCACAATCGGGGATAAGTTCTGATACTTTAATATTGTTAAAATTATAACAAGAGCCACCAAAAGCAGTGTGCATTTTATTTCTTGCTTTTTTGTAGAGTTCAATTGTTTCGCTGTCTCCTAATTTTGGCATCCACGGATTAATAATAAAAATAGTTGAAGCCAAAATATAATTATCTATTTGTGCGGCAACTTGTTCTATAATATCCTCGTTTATGTAAGCCGCTTCGAGAAAACATTTTTTTGCATCTCTATCCATACTTAATTCTCTCCTCTCTCTGGGACTTAACTTACCAACACTATAATCATCTTTTGTAACCCCAACCAGTCTATTTGCTCGGTCTCTTAATACTTTTATTGTTCCAATATTATTTTCTGAAGAATATTTAAGATAAGTCTGTTCAACAAATTGTTTTTTTGCATCTAATACTGCATCTGCTTCATTTATTCCTATTCCTACTATTGGATAGGTTGGCTCTTTTCTATACTCTGGTTTGCCTTCTACTTTTAGTTGGTCTGGTGTAGAACAATTAGTGCAAGAAGTTATTTGTGCATTTAAGTTTGTAACAAATATTAATGCAATACTAAAAAAAAATAAAGAAATAAAGGTTTTCATAATTAAAAAAATTAAAGGTTAAGAATTAAAAATTTGTTTATTAGCAGGATATTATTTTAAGAGTAAAATAATATCCTGTTACTTTATATTTATTTTACTTCATAAATAACTCTAAAACCAATATCGTGAGAACTTTGATTTAGTTTTATAGTTCTATATTTTTCTGGTCGTAAATCTGAAAGTCCAGAGGTAAAAGAGCCTCCTTTAACTATTTGTTTTCCATTTTCTGTAGAGCTTGTCCACTCTGCTACATTTCCACTCATGTCGTAAAGTCCAAATTTGTTGGGAGTTAGTATTCCTACAAATTGTGGCTTATCGCTTTTTGTGGTTTCGCAAAACCAAGCTACTTCTTCTGGTTTATTTCCTCCTACGAATAAAAAGTCTTCTGAGGTTTCTCCACCTTTTGCAAAAAAAGTCCATTCATCTGTGCTTGGCAAACGTCCGTTTTTACTTTGTGCGTATTTTTCTGCTCCTATATGAGTTACGCAAACTACAGGTATATTTAACAGAGTTTCATCTTTGATAACAAACTTATTGTTAGTGAGTTCTATTTGACTATATTTATTTTCTATATCTATGTATTCTAAATATTTCTTATTGGTAATTATTTCAGAGCCAAAAGAGTTGAGATATAAAATATATTTTTCATTTGTAACTTCGTATTTATCCATATTAAAATATTTGCCATTGTATAAAACTCTTAATTGTCCTGTTGTATCAATAAAAGAAGGCTCATCAAGTGGGTCTGGTTTCGGAGATGGTTTTGGTTTTATCTTCCAGCCTAATGATCCAGTAGGTTTTGCAACATAATCTCCAGTATTTGATCTATGAATAATTTTTCCCTTTCCTCCATTTTCTGTTTTATAAATTGTAAACCTTGTTTCTATATTATTTTCATTATCTACAATTAATTCCATTATGTAGTCTGATTTTTCTCTTTTGCTTTTATCTAATATAGTTGAAGAAACAGTTTTGTAATCTGCTTTTTCTGTTGTTGCTATGACAGACGAAGTAAAATATGCGTCTTCACTTTTTATATAGACGTCCTCTATAAATATAACAGAACTATTTTTTTTGAAGTCTGGATCTTCTAAAGATGTTAAATATAGCGACTCTCTTACTAAAAATTTAAAATAATCAACTTTCTTAGTATGTGTGATCTTCACATTTTCTCTTAATGTGTATTCCTGTTGGTCTAAATTATATCTATAATTAAAATCTTTTTGTATAGAATCTAATACTTTTTTATTTTCTTCTATTATTTCTAATAGTTCAATATATTTATTTAACCTTTTTTCGTTGTTTCTTATAGTTTTTTTTGTTATCATGGTATTTACAGGGTTCGCAACATACAATAAAAAGTATTCATCATAAAAATCTTTTTTCTTTATGGGTATAAATACAAATTCCTTATCTGTATTAGATTCATACGTTGTTCTGAAAAAATGATAATCCTCTGCATTTATAGTATTTATAACTTTGGTTACACCATCTTTATTTATATAACCTTCAACTTTTGAATATATAGTATTAATTAAATTTTCTTTTGCTTTTGCTTTTGTTTCTAACATAGGAGGATTTTTTTGAATAAACCAATTACCTTTTGCTTTTAAATCATTGTATTTTTTTCTTAAGGTCGGTTCATTTTTATATTCATTTTCTTCAGGATTAAAGTTAGACGAAACTGATAAAGGTATTATAAGGTTGGAATCGTCTCTAAATATTTTCCTTACATTGTATTTTACAAGTTCTGCTTCTTGTAACGTTAATATTTTGTTTTCATATTTTGCCTTTATAAATAATTGATATGGAGCAGTTGAATTTATAACATACTCACATTCACAGTCATTAACCTTAGGAAATGTGTTTAATTTATCTTTCAATTCTTTACAAAAATGTTTTCCAATTGTTTCTAATGTTATTTTAGATGCACTTTGGTTATTACATTCAATAAAAACGGGAATAGTATTCTTTTCTAACTCCTGTATCAAAAAAGTTCTGCCCACTCTCTTATTCTTCAATGTATTAAAAACACTATTAGCAGCTGTCTGTGCTGCATATTTATTGTTTTCTTGTGCAAAACTTCCCATAATAATTGCACTTATTAGCAATGTTGTTAAAATAATTCGTTTCATAATTAATTTTGTTTTTGTCTGTTAATAAAAATTATTGTATTGTTGCGACCTTTTTATATTTGTAAGATCTATGGAATAAAAACGATTGTAAGTTTTTTGTAATGAAGTTAAATCTGTTTCAAAAATAAAGTTATCAGAAAATTTAAAAGAAAGTTTGGTCTCTTCTGGTATTTTTATCACTGGAAAATAATAATAATTAAAAAGAGGGCTTGCCTCACAAAGAACATTACCATACTTATCTTTTACTGATACAGAACTGATTGTAATATTTTTATTTTTGAGCCATTCTTCAATGTTTGAACGAATATTTACGATATAAGCCGTATCTGTTGTTGGGAAAATATCACAAGTATCACAAGGAATATAAACCCCTCCGTCTCTTCTTATTTTTAGCACAATTTTTCTATCCTTTGCTTTTTGTATTGTTTGGTTTGCTTCTTCTTCGCCGTGTGCTGTTGTATCTATTCTAAATTTTTCTACTCCCGAAACATAATTTAAAACAGATTTTATACGATTTTTAGATAATTCTTTATTGTATTTATTTGTTCCTGTCATATCTGCATATCCGTCAACATACAATATAGTATCTATATTCTTCAAAAAAACATCTAACTTACTTTTATGTTCGTTTGTTAATGTATATTTGTCTTCTGCAAAATACAATGTATCACTCTGTGCTTTAACTACCGTTTGCACTGCCACAGCACAAAAGATAAAAACAATCAATAATTTTAGTTTCATAAGTTTTTAATTTTAATTGATAAATAACATAAAAAAACATGTTTTATTTGTCCCATTTTTAATGTTGTTAAGCAACTTCTTTTTTTTTTGTAAAACAGATTTTTTTTATAACTTTGTGGTTTGTTTAAATTTGTGTATTAGATATATTAGAATCTTGTTTTTCTAAATTTAAGCCACAATGTTAATATTAATATTTGTTAAAAAATGTTATATTCTGTTACTAAAGCAAATGTAACAAAAACTAACAAGTTTGTAAGTGTAAGTAGTTGTTTAATAGCTAGTTGGTTGTGTGTGTGTTTACAATAAAAAAAAATATGAACAGAGTATTTATAAAAATAAGTTGTCTTTTTGTTTTTAGTATCCTATTTTTTTCTTGCACTGAAAAAAAAATAGAGCTAAAAAATGAAGTTATTAGTTATATTTCAATATCTAAAGATAACGAATTAAAAGATACTTATACAAGTTACAAATATGCTAAACTTGCATATAAAATAGCAAAAAAAAATAGCCTACAGAAAGAGCAAGCCCAAGCACTTATTTTGCTTGCTAAATATAAAAATAACCAAAACGAATTTTCTGAATCTATCTCTAAATTAGACTCTGCAATATTAATATCTACACAAATAAAGGATACAATAACACTTTTTTGGGCAAAAAGTGAAAATCTAAGACTTGTTAAATATCTTGGCATAGAAGATAAAGAATACCGAAAAACAATACCAACAATAAACTCTGTAGAATTAAATAAATTAGACACACTATTAAAATACGAATTAATTATACAAAATATTTTTAATAAAACTTTTTGGGAAGACGAGGAGATTAAGGATTCAATAACTATTTCTCAAATAAAAGAAGTTATAAAAATATCTTTGAAAAAAAAAGATAATTTTATTGCTAAACATAATCTTGCAAAAGCATATTATGCTTTGTCTCAGGTCTATAAAAAAAATCCTATATGCTCTGATTCTGTTATTTTCTATTATCAAAAATCAATACATTACGACAAATTGTTAGAAAATCACCAGGCATGGTCTATTTTCACCTTATCAGAACACTATTTGAATCTATTTAAGCAAGAGAAGGATTCCATATTACTTGATAGTGCTTTGAAATACAATGATATGGCTTTATTTAATATTCAGAACTTTCAAAAAGCATATCCATATCATATGCAACGAATTTATCTTAATTATTATAATTATAACCTTTGTAAAGCTAAAACAACAAACAATATAAATTATATTGATACGGCAATTATTTTTTATAATAAAATAGATGATATTAAAGATATTGTTTATAAAAAAAATGCAAAATATTTAAACGGACAAATAAATGAAATGAAGAGGTTGAACTTGGAAATAAAAACACAAAAAAATAAAATTACATTTCTTATATTTGTTGTTTTTTGTGTAATATTAGTGTCTGTTACAGTAATTTATATCCAACAAGTGAATAAGCACAGACAGGAAAAAGAAAAAATAAAAAGTGAATTGGATAAAATGAAATTGGAATTGTTGAGATATTTGAGAACAAAAAAACAACTTGAAGCAAAAGCATTAGAACTAAAAAATAGCTATGAAAAAATAATTCTAAAACAAAAAACATCCCTTAAGGAGAAAGTCTTGCTCGGCAATAGAATAAAAGAAATAGAAATTCAATTAAAAGGAAAAATAAATAAAATAAAAGAAATAGAAAATATTATCAACCAACAAGAAGACGAACAAGCAAAAAGACGAATAATTATGGAAAAACAAATAAACGACGAAATTATAAAAATCAATAATAAACTACGAGAAATGAAAAAAAGAGAATTGGATAAATACTTCTCAGATAATAATAAAAAAGAAAAAGAAAAATTAGAAAACATAATAAAAGAATTATCCCAAACAATAGCTAATAAAATTGATATATTTGAAAAGGCATTTATTCTTTGTATTCCTGAATTTAATAAAATAAAAAAAACAAGTCCAATTCTTTATCATTCAATTATTTATTTTTATTTTGATATAAGGTTTGGTATTGTAAAAATAGTTGATAATTTTAGAAAAATAAAATATAATAACATTACTGATGGTGCATACAGACAACGAAAAAATAGGCTCAACAAAGAACATAATATTACGATAACTGATATAAAAGAGATAATAAGGAATTATATTTAAGTTTTTTCATGCCAATAAAGTATTTATTTTCATTAAAATAATTTTAGGCTTTAAAAATTTGGGCTACTCACGTAAGGTTGGACAATGCTGATTTTTCAACGATTTTTTATACCAAACATGGACGCTTGACATATATAGAATTATGCGTAAAGTGTCCACGTTTTACACGAACTTAAAAATTTCATTATTTTATCTAATTA
>JAOZQN010000026.1:0-8235 GCA_029932195.1 Bacteroidales bacterium
GCTATAAATCAACTGATTAATCCTTAACCTGACGGCTATGGCGTCCACGCTTGCCGCAGTTGATTATGCGTAAAGCGTCCACGCTTTACACGAGTTTATTTGTTCAATGTTAAACGGGTAGCCCTAATTTATACCAAATCGTTGTCAAAATATTGAATATAAAAACTTGGTATTTTTCATTTGTCAGTTTACACTTTTCTAAATTATTTAGATTATTTTTTTATAAATGTGCGAACAAAGTTGTATATTAGTATTTTTCTAACAACTCTAAAAATACAACTTATGAACGCACAAAAAAAAGATTGGTAGTGTAACAAACTGGTAGCTACTATAACTATCTATTTTATAGCATTATATGAAATGGTATTTTATTATTAGTCGAAAGAGAATATGTGTATATTAATCTAACTCTATAATTAAGAGCAAGATAGATTTTACATTTGCAAAATAAAAAAGTATTTAGTTTTACATTTAACTTGCATTTTGCTGACAATAAGCACATTATTACAGCTACCACTTTGTAGCACTACCAAAATATTTATGCACCAAATTAAATTTTATGTTTTAGAATAATGAATTATCTGTTAGGCAACCTTTATTTTACTAATATAGGTCAATGCTGAAAATTTAAAAAATTGTATGGCAGGTCAATAAGACGCACTTTTTTTTATGAATATTTTTTTTTGAAAAATTGATAAAATATGTTTGATGCGTAAACAATTATTATGAACCTTTTTTTTATTAAATTTGCAAACAAAATCATTGATATTAAATTAATGTTGCAAACAATATTAGAGAAGGTGTAATTTAAGAGTTACAGGTAGCCTATTGATTTTTTAAAATCATCCTTTAGTGGTATTTATATTTTATATTTTTGTATTTATTAATATAATTTGAGTGTGTAACATGTCAGGGGGAGTTCATATCATAAATCACGTCTCTACGGATTATGTTGTATAACACCTCTCCAATACGTTACACACTCATATAATTTAACATATAAAAAGATGAAAAAAACAATAATTAATGTAAAAAGAGAAGCAGAAAGTATTTTAACAAAAAAGAAATTAAGTGAAAATTTATTTAATATTTTGCTTTTCTCTGCTGTTATAATTAATAAAGAACGAATATTAATCTTTGCAAATAAAGAAGCTGAAAAAAATGAAGTCGTTGTAGGAACACATTGTTGGGATACTTTTGGTAAGCAGTTGTCTATTACAGAAAATGATAAGAAAAAATTTAAAGAAAGTAATGAAATTCCTGTAAAAGGAATAAAATGCACATTTTGTATGGCAGATAAAGCTATAGAAACTCAAACTCCAATAAAAAAAAATGTTAAAATTAGTGGTCAGTTGTTAGAAATACATTGGATACCTATAACTGAAAATTCATTTTTACATTACGGAATAAACATTACTGAAAAATAATGGAAGAACATTTTACAAATACAATAGAATGGCTTAACCGTGCACAAAAAATTGCAGGAATAGGAATCTGGAATCAAGATATTCTAAATGATAGCTTATGGTGGTCTGACCAAACATATCTAATTTTTGGAATGAAACCGCAAAGCAAAAAAATGAATTTCAAACAATTTTTAGAAATGGTTCAGCCTGAATACAAAGAACTTATTATTGAAAAAACAAAACAATTTTTACTATCCGATGCTATTCCATACAATGTTGAATATAAAATTATTAGTAAAGATAACATAGAATGTATATTACAAGAAGAAGCCCTGATTAAACGAGATAATACAGGAAAACCAATACAAATAATAGGTATTATAAAAGATATTACAAAACAAAGAAAAGCAGAACTGGAACTAATTAGGGCTAAAGAAAAAGCTGAAAAAAGAGAACTATTAATAAAAAAACAAAATAAAAAGCTACAAGAGTTAAATTCTACAAAGGATAAATTTTTCTCAATAATTGCTCACGATTTAAAAAGCCCATTTAATTGTACACTCGGTTTCTCTAACATCCTATTAAAAAAACATAAAAATTATGATAATGAAAAACGAGAAAAGATAATTAAATCAATTAATGATAGTGCTAATAATGCATTTAACTTGTTAGAAAATTTACTTACATGGTCTTGTTCTCAGCTAGGTGGAATTAAATATTTGCCTGAAAACTTAAATTTAAAGACATTATTATTTGAAATTATGTTTGTTCTACAAGAGCAGGCAAACAAAAAAAACATTTCAATTTTAGATACAATTTCTTATAATGAATTAATTTATGCTGATAGAAATATGATTGCTACTATATTAAGAAATTTAATTTCAAATGCAATAAAATTTACAAATAAAAATGGAAATGTTGTAATATCATCTAAAAAACAAATAAATAGTAATTTTCTTGAAATTTCTATTATAGATACAGGTGTAGGTATTTCAGAAGAAAAAATAGATAATTTATTTTGTATAAGCAAAAAAACATCAACACAGGGAACAGAAAATGAAACAGGAACAGGTCTTGGTTTAATAGTATGTAAAGAATTTATAGAAAAACATGATGGTGAAATTTGGATAGAAAGTGAAATAACAAAAGGTTCTTCTTTTTATTTTACAGTTCCTTGCAAACAAATATATACAGATATTAATACGCAAAAAGGACAAGTAACGCATTAATACAATAACTTGTAAAGCTTTAATTCATTATTTGCTTTTTTTATTAAATTTGTGGGAAAAATAATTTGTAATTCATAATTTAACAAAGTGATATTCAATCTAAATACCTGAAAAAATGAAAGCAATAATATTTGCCGCAGGACTTGGAACACGCCTAAGTCCTTGGACAAACAACAAACCAAAAGCCCTCGTAGAATATCAAAATATTCCTCTTTTACAACATGTTATTCTTAAATTAAAAAAACATGGTTTTGATGATATTATTATAAATATTCATCATTTTGCCGACCAAGTAGAAGAATTTATTGAAAAAAATGACAGTTTTGGAATAATAATCAGTTTTTCCAACGAGCGAGATTTATTGCTTGACACAGGAGGAGGATTGAAAAATACAGCACATTTTTTTAATGATAACAAACCATTTCTTGCCTATAATGTAGATATTATTTCGGATATAAACTTGAATGAATTTTATAATTATCACATTGAAAATAAAGTACTTGTAACACTTGCTGTAAAAAATAGAGAAACATCACGACAATTATTATTTGACGAAAATAAAAATTTGTGCCAATGGAAAAACGTGATAACCAACGAAATAAAAAATGCACGCACAGCCGTTGGAGAACTTAAATCTTATGCTTTCAGTGGTTTGCACGTAATTAGTCCTCAAATTTTTGATAAAATAACCGAGGAAGGTGTTTTTTCTATAATTGACACATATTTGCGACTTGCCAAAACAGAAGATATAATTTTTTATAATCATAATTACAGCTCGTGGAAAGACATGGGGCGAAAAAGTGAATATTGAGGCAGGTTACAGGTTACAGGTTGCAAGTTTCAGGTGCAGGTTACAGATTTTAGAGAAGGACAATTTTATAACTTGCAACCTGTAACTTGCAACCTGAAACCTGCAACTTGATTTTTTTTTTGGAAATAAGTAATTTATTATTTATCTTTGTAAAATGAAATTTACAAAAAAATTAAAAATAGGAAAAAAAGGAACAAAATCTTCATCTATAAAGTTAGAATGGATAGAGACAGTTTTTAACAAACCAGAACGTGAGGAAATTCTTGATAATGGTAATATTCGCCGATACGCCAGAATTAACGGTAGAAATTTAAGATTGACAATAAAAAGATAGCTTTTAGCGATTAGCCATTTGCTATTGGCCTTTTTTATTCGCTTTGCGAAGCCAACAGCTAAAAGCTAATATCCAATATCTAAAAACTATTTGCTCATTTCTGCCCATAATTTAACGGCTTGTTCTTGCGAAAATTTCATTACATCTTGCTCATTTACAGTTGTTACAATTCCATTATTTACAATTAACTTTCCGTTAGAAATTACTTGTGTTATTTGACTTGCATTTAATCCAAAAACAAAATGCCCGAGAAAATTATTCTTATTAATAGGTGTAGCAGTTTTGTAATCCAAAACAACAAGATTATTCTCTCCGTCTCCAGCAAAATTATTTTGCGATAAGTAATTATGAGACATTCTAAAACGCTCATAAACACTCATATAATTAATGTTATCAAAGCCCTGTCCTACAAAAAACGCATTTTGTGCAGAACGCAACATGTCGCTGTGCATACCGTCTGTGCCAAACATAATTCGGTCTCCCAAATCTTTCGCATTAAAATATCCAACATTGTTATTTAAGTTGCTCTCAGTGTTTTGCACAAGATAAGCATTAGAATTTTTGATTAATTTTCGCTCATTTTCGTCAATGTGCAAACAGTGTCCGAGTATTGTTTTTGAGGAATTTAAAACACCGTAATCGTTGAGGCGTTCCACAACTCGTTTTCCGTAATTTTCAAGCGAATGTTTTTGGTCGTATAAATCTTCAGCAACATGGATATGAAAACCAGAATTATATTTATTCATTAAATCAGCGGCTTTTTTCATGCTTTCATTACCAACTGTAAATGAGGCATGTAAACCAATAAGTGCTTGCCTATTTTTTAAATAATTTTCGCTTTCGGATAGTCCTTTTTCTGCCTTGTCCATTCCATCTCGGTCGGTAATTTCGTAGCAAAGTAAGTGGCTAACTCCAACCTTATCAAATGCTTTTGCGATAATTTCCAGTGAGCCATCAATAAAATTAGGTGATGCGTGATGGTCTATTGCAAATGTAGAACCTGCTTTGGCACAGGCAATTGCAGTAGATAATGCACTTGCTTCAATCATATCTTTATCCAAAGATTTGTCCAAAGTCCACCAAATATATTCCAAAATTTCGTAGAAATTTGTAGGATTTTTTTTCGGAGCATTCATGCCCTTAGCAAGTGCCGAGTAAACATGATGATGCCCAAGTGCAAACGATTTTGTTACTAATTTTCCTTTGCAATCTATTGTTTTTAAGTTATTTATAGGAGCTAATTTTTTAAAAGAAGAATCGTCTAAAAACTGGATTTTACCATTTTTGCCTTCTTCTATCAAAATATTAGTTTCCTTAAAATCAAGACTTTGCCAGTCTATAAATGTTGTGTTTTTTAAATAAATCATAATTAAGTGCTTAGTTTTTAATGTTCAGTTTTTAATTAGTTTTCGCCTGATAATAAATATCTTATAAAATAAAAAATACCATTTTTATTCGTATAACTACTTAATTATCTGTTTTTGTATTAGATTCAATTTTTTATAAAAATAAAATTTATACCAAAAAAAACAAAATTATTTTTAATTTTACAGCTATAAATTTCTAATAAAAAGTAGAAAAATGAAATCTTCTCATAAAATATTATTTATAATAATCTTATTTATAGCTTCTTGTAACGAAGAGGTTGTAGTAAATAACAATTCGCAAATTGATACTGTTTTTATTATAAAAGAGGTTAAAAAACCGAAGGAAACTATTATTTTTGATACAATTATAAATAAAAAAGCAGAACTTATTGCAGGAAAATCGCTTAATTATTATGAAAATATAGAGCAAAAAAGTTTTTATAAAAATCATCAAAAAGCAACTCAAAAATCTTGGTATAATTTTGATATAAAGAATATTAAGCCAATACAGATTTGGGCGAATAAAGAAAATATTAGCATATCTGAAAACGAAAATTCAACTTTATTTTATCCGTTTTCTGGTCCCGATATTTTATATGCAATAACTTTATTTCCAAACTGCGAAAATTATATTTTATTTGGTTTGGAAAATCCAGGGACTATTCCAGATTTTAAATCGGTGAATGACAGTCTATTAGAGCCATATTTTGAGAATTTAACTCATTCAATCAGGAATTTGAATAGATTTGGATATTTTGTAACCATAAAAATGAAATATGATTTTAGAAATGGTTTGTTAGATGGAGTTGTGCATATTATTTTGTTCCATCTTTCGCTTGCAGATAATATTGTTTTAGATGTAAAACCTTTTTATTTAGATAATTATGGAAATGAAATTTACGTAAATCAACTTTCTGATTTGAGTAAAAATATTGAAGGAATAAAAATTTGGTTTAGAAATAAAAACTCTAATAAAATAAAAACACTATATTATTTGCAAACAGATGTTTCTAATAAAAATTTATCGGATAATATGGAATTTGCTTATTTTGTAAGCAAATTTGAAAATAAGATAACTTTCATGAAATCAGCTTCTTATTTGTTATTTAATAATAGTTTTGATATTATTAAAGATATTATTTTAAAACAAAGCTCAATAATTTTACAAGATGATACTGGTCTGCCTTACAAAGAGTTTGCAGAAAATAATTTTACTACACAAGTTTACGGAAATTATAATAGAACAATAAATATTTATAAGGAAAAATTTCAACCAGACCTAAAAACTGCTCTAAAAAATGAAATTAGGGACAAAGAACTTCCTTTCAGATTTGGTTACAATAATCGTTTTAGTGAGACAGTTTTAATTTTAGCTAAGCAACAAAAAGCTGATAATAAGACTAGTGATGAGATTATATACAAAATTCAATTAACAATGTTGTGGGACAAGTTAGATTTAACCGATAGCATGTTTTCGGCTTTACCACCTTCAATAGATTATTATTTTGATGAGGGATATTACAAATATACTTTGGGTTTGGAATACAGCGAAGAAGCCTGTGAACCATTATTAGAACTCGCTCATAATGCAGGTTTTACAGACGCTTTTATTGCAGCATTTGAGAATGGAAATAGGATATATTTGCCTCATAAATAATTTCTTTTAAGTGAATAGTTTTAATGCGTTTTGGTCTCAAATAGCTTTCCCTTCTTCTTGTATTTAGGATTTATTATAACTCATAAGATCTGAGTATTTAAAACTAAAATTCAACATTGATTTTAGTTTTTCACTACTTATTATTTTGTATTTATTGAGTAAATTTTCGTTAAATATTGGTGCTTCTCGCCCTATTTTTAAAGCTTCTTTCGTATAAAAATCCCTTCTTTTTGGATGTGAATCTGCACAAGCATTAAATGTTTCATTCCAAATGTTTTTTATAACTATTTGTTCTACAATCCGCACACAGTCATCTCTGTGAATTAAATTTATATAACCTTCTGGGTTTTCCATTCTTTTATTTTTGGGAATAAAATTACTAGGTTTCCTATCGTATCCAAATAATCCTGCAAAACGAATTATTGTTGTTTCAAATGTCTTATTTTCCTTAAATAATTGTTCAATATCACCTAAAGATGATGTTTTTATTGGAGTTTCTTCTGTAACTATTTGATCCAAATTATCATAAACAGATGTTGAACTAATATATATAACTTTTCTCAAATTTGATATTTCAATCTGGTGAATCAACTTTTTAAAGTCAATAATGTTTTTTGAGGGAGTAGATATAATTAATATTTCAGAGGTTAAAAAGTCTGCGATACTATTTTTTAAAGTATTAAGATTAATCAAAAAAGGAATTATACCTTCTGATTTTAGTATTTCTATTTTACTTTTAGAAGTTGTGGAGCCTTTAATTACAAACCCATTATGTATTAAACTTGACGCTAAAGGCTTTCCTAACCAACCACACCCTAATATGCTAATTTTTTTTTTCATTTCAAGACTATGATATAACTTTTTATTTTCTGCAATTTACAATACTTTGTAATTCTTTAGCTTTGTTTTTTAAATAATTGTTTGTTCTTTTATTTTTTAATACATTTTCTAAAAGCATACATATAAACCCTTTTTGCTGTGGTGCTATTTTGTATATTTCTTCTGCAAAAAGCAAAACAGATGATGAGTGCATACGTAAACGTCTAAATTCTTGCATGCCAAAATCTTTACCTGGCTCAAATATTTCCAAAAATTCCTGTATAAGTTGTTTTTGTTTTTGTTCATTTATTCCGGCAAAATATAAAATTGTTCCAAAAGTAACAGCATTAGGTCGTAAATAACGAATCTTCATTTCTAGCAACAAGGACATTGCTATATCTTGATTTTCGCATTTCCGTATTAATGTTGTATAAGAATATACGTTTGCTCGTATGTTTTTCTTTTTCATTTTTTCAAACCACTCAACTGCAATTTCGTATTTTGGTGCTTTTGAAATTAAGGTATTATATGAAAATTCATCTAGCTTTATATTTTTAGATTTCATTTTTTCAAACCACTCAACTGCAATTTCGTATTTTGGAGCTTTTGAAA
>JAOZQN010000026.1:8335-23918 GCA_029932195.1 Bacteroidales bacterium
TTGGTGCTATTGAAATTAAGGTTGAATATGAAACTTCATTAGGTTTTATATTTTCCGATTTCATTTTTTCAAACCACTCAACTGCAATTTCGTATTTTTTGGCTTTTGAAATTAAGGTTGAATATGAAACAACATCGGGCTTTACAGTATCGCTGTTTATCATTTCATTAAAAACAGCTTTTGCTTTTGGGTAGTCTCCAGCTTGGTGTATTTTTATGTTATATTCGAACAGCCTTGTGTATAAACCTATTTCTATTCGTTCGTGTAAGGTAAAATGTTTTTCAATTGTTTTTTTTACTTTTTCGGAAGAAAGACCGGGATACACAATATGTTCTATATAGGCATTTTCGGCAGCAATTTCGGCATTGGCTATATCGTATGCAAAAAAATGCAGTCCCTTGTTGCGTTTGTTATTCTTTAATAATTCTATACTTTTTCTTATTTCTTTTATAAAACCGGGATACTCTTCAATATCTTGTTCTTCAGGTTTTTCATTAAAAGGGTTGTTCCCATTTTCAATTTTATCGCCGTCATTTTCTTCGTACCATTGCACAAGTCCTTTTTGTTTGTATTTATAACAAAATTCAAACAGTTTCACTGCATCGAAGGTGTTTTTATCGTTTTTAAAATTGAATGTTTTCGAGAAAATTTTTAAAGCTTTAAGTATAAGCAGTGCGTTTGTGTTTTGTCCTTCTTTTAATTTATTATATCGTATTCGTATTTTGGTAAAATCCATAAACAACTTACCAAAATTACCGTCAAAACTTTGTGTGTCTATATGAATATTATCGTGTTTATAAAAACTCTTAATTTTGTCTGTCAGCTTTTTTCTTTCTTTGGGTTTACAGGTAACTAACTCTATATGGCGTTTTTCAAAATATTGGGATAAATTATAATTGTTTTGTAAAAAATCAAAAACTTTACCAAGCTCCTCGCCTGTTGTTGTGGTTGCAATTACTGCAATATTCTGTCTTTTACAATTTTCAAAAAGTTGTAAAATTTCGTCTTTAAAATTTTCGTTAAGTAAAAATATTTCTTCTATATCATCTATAAAAAGGATGCTTTTGTTTTTTGTTTTTTCGATTACTATTTCTCTGTCAATTTTTCCTTTTTTCAAAACAAAAACTTCTGCATCTTTAATTTGATTTATTGCATTAATAGTCATTCTTGTTTTGCCGGTAAGTGAATTACCCGAAATAAGTAAAAAATCATTGTTTTTAAGGTAGTTTATAATTTTTTCATCATTGGGTTGTGGGTAATATTGAGCATAGTTTGTTGATCTGAAAGGTTTAATTTCTTTATAATCTAATTTTTCGGATGCATAAATGTTAAAATATTTTATAAGCGGTGATATTTTTTCTAATTCATTATCGGATAAATTATTTAGTTTGTTTATAATAATATTTCTGGCAGTAACATTCTGTAAAATATTATTAAAAGCACCTTTATTAGTAATTTTATTGCTTATACTAGTATTTTCAGCAACCTGTTCTAATAAGGATGGCTTATTTTCGAGGATTTTTAAAATATCATCTACTTTTTTGTTAAGCGGTTTTTCGGCTTTTGTAATTCTGACGGTAAAATCAAAATATTTGTTTAAGTGTTCTGTAATTTTATTGAGTGGTAAATATCCTGCTTTTTCAGTATTATGTCTTTCAAGTGTTGCTATAATGCTTTTTGTTACAATTCCTGTAACAATATTTGTATTTTCATCAAGCAAGGGTGAGCCGCTGTCTGCTGGTAGGACGTAACGTATATTGCTGACTTTGTTGAAAATATTTCCGCTACCCGTAGCTGTTTTTCCAGCAAATTTATCTAAAAAAAGATTGCCGTGTCTTGTGGGGGATGTTGTAGCATAGCCGTAACCATAACCAAAAACCGATAAATTATCTGGTATTTCATCAATATTATACGGCAAAGCTTTGGGCAAATCAATGTTATCTTCGGCTTTTAAGAGAGCAAAATCTAAATCTTTGTTTTTGTAAATAAGTTTTGCCTTAAAATTATAATTATAATTTTCACATTCTACTTCTCCCCCTATTTCTACATTTTTACAAACGTGTTCTGCCGAGAGTATATAGCCTTCGGAATTTATTAAAAAACCTGTGCCTATACTGTCAGCAGTTTTTGTTCTAAAAATATTTGGATAATTGTTATCAGACATAAATTATTTTTCAATTGTAACTTTGAATTTTAAAGATTGTTCTGAACCTGCTTCAAACACATAAATTTGGAGTTTTTCGGCAAAAGAAATTCCAAATTCTACTTCAATGCTTTTTACTTTTTCGTGATTTACATTTTCTGCTATATTCTCAACTATTTTGTTAATTACTTTATTAGTTTCTGTAAGCACTTTTTCCAACAAAGGAGTTTTTTCGTTTTCGTCTTTTTCTTCAAGAGCAACTTTTTGTCTAATTCTGCTATACATTGCATCCATTATTGGTGATGCAACATCGTTACTTCCTTCTTGTAATCCTTCTTTGCTTTCTTTTTTATCAGCTAGTGTTCTGATGTAGATTTCAATTGGTTTGTTTTGTGTATTCATAATTTTATTATTTTAGTTAGCTATATCATCTAAATTATTGTAAGCTGTGCGGATTGTAAAGATAGTTGTTTTTTTTGTAAATTCTAAATTTAAACTGTTTTTTTTGTGAATTTATAGTTTTACTTGCAAACTGGAAGCCTTTGGTTTCAGCATAAAATTAAATACCGAGTTTTAACTCAATATATTTACGAGTGTTTTTATGCAAAATAATATCTGAATGCTCTTGATACCAAGTTGCTGTGGATTTCAAAATATTATTTTTATCTTGAAATTTGTAGCTCATAGCATTCCAGTCTGCAATCATTTCTAATGCGTATTTTTCTGGCATTTCATAAGCTACAACCGAATTCTTTTTAATTTGTATCCAATACTGCCAATGGTGTTTATTGTTATGCTGATGATGTAACCATGCTAAATTGAAATTTAATTCAACTGTGTGTTTTTTATTTAGAATAAAACTGACACATTCCGCTGCATCAAAATTATCTACTTTTAAATTTTTACTACACGAACCATCGCCATATTTATTTATGTCATTATAAATACATTGCCCACAATCCTTTCCAAAGAATTTCTTTTTATATTGCTTAAATTCGTATCTGCTAAGCTTGGATAAATCATGGATTAATAATTGCCAAATTCCTAAGTCTAATTTTCGCCCCTGAACAAACACATTTATTTTGTGCTCAATAATGTAACTTAAATACTTTTTAAACATTTCTAAATAAATTAATTAATGCCTGTCCATAAAATTTATTATTTTAGTTGTAAATTTATCAGTATGGAGTTTGATAATTACTTTTTATTAAATTGTTGTGTAGTCAATAGTTCGTGAAATTTTGGATTAGGGATTAAAAATTCTGATTATAACGGATTTTGTTGAAATTGTAATAACTTTATTTATAATGAATTATATAAAATATAAAGTAAGAAAATCCGTAAAAAATCCGTTCAATCTGCGTTATCCGTGTTTCTATTAATCGGACAAATATATATTAGGAAGTAAAACACCTAAAATTCAATGATTTCTAATTTCAACAAAATCCGTTATAATCAGGAATTAAAAAAAAAGTATTAAATAAAATTTCAAAAATCAAGAATTAACCAAATTATGATAATATCCTTTTTGTTCAATAAGTTGGCTGTGAGTTCCTTCCTCAATTATTTTATGGTTGTCGATAACCATTATTCTATCAGCATTTTTTATTGTTGAAAGTCTGTGTGCAATAATAAAACTTGTGCGACCTTTCATTAACGTTTGCATTGCTTCTTGTATGTGCATTTCTGTAAGGCTATCAATATTTGATGTTGCTTCATCTAAAATTAAGATTGAAGGGTCCGCAAGTATTGTGCGGGCAATGGCTAAAAGTTGTCGCTCTCCATGCGATAAATTTTGTGCTCTTTCAATTAGTTCTGTATCGTATCCATTTGGTAAACGACTAATAAAATGGTGTGCATTTGCAATTTTTGCAGCTTCAATTACTTCATTGTCGCTTGCATCTGGTTTGCCGTATTTTATGTTTTCCTTAATTGTAGTTGCAAAGAAAAATGGCTCTTGTAGAACAATTCCAAGTTGTTTTCTGTAATTTTCTAATTCAAGTTCTTTCAGAGCTTTATCATCAATAAAAATATCTCCTTTTTTAATATCATAAAATCTACTTAACAGATTAATAATAGTAGTTTTACCTGCTCCCGTTGGTCCAACAATTGCTGTGCTTTCGCCAACCTGTGCAGTAAATGAAATATTGTCAAGAACAGTTTTATCTGTTTCGTAAGCAAAAGTAACATTTTTAAACTCAACTTTTCCATTTATTTTTTCAATTTTTATAGGATTTTCCGAAATTGGAATTTCATCTTCGCTGTCTAAAAGTTCAAAAATTCTCTCCGAGCCAGCTAATGCAGACTGCATAGAACTGTAAACCTGTGATATTTGTCTGATAGGTTCAAAAAACTTGCGAGAATAGACTATAAAGCTTGTTAGCAGTCCAATAGAATAAACATTAGGATTGTTGATAACCATAATTCCTCCAATTCCAATTACCAAAACCATTGCAAAAGTGTTAATAAAATTCATTATTGGAAACATTAAAAATGAAGTTGTTTCCATTTTTGTGGCAGCCTGTCGTGCTTCGGTATTTATTTTGTCAAATTTATTAATTTCGTCTTCTTCTCTATGAAAACTTTTGATAATTTTCATTCCAGATACAGATTCTTCAATAACGGTGCTTAGATTTCCCACTTTTTCTTGATTCTTTTTTGCTGCTTTTCTAATTTGTTTTCCAATTACAATTATTACTAAAACCATTACTGGAAAGGTGATTAATATAGCAAAAGTTAGAGGAACATTTAGCGAAAACATTGCAACAAGAATAAACAGAATAGAAAAAACTCCTGTTACGAGTTGTATCAATCCGCTTGTTAAAAAGCTTTGAATTGTCTCAATATCATTTGTTAGACGTGATATTAAATCACCAATTCCTTTTTTTTCAAAATAAGAAACTGAGAGCTGCTGAACTTTATGAAAAAATGTAGTTCGTAGTTTCAGTAATATTTTATTACCCATATAATTAATTGCAACTCCTGCCAACGAATTTACAATATATGCCGCAAGATACAAAAAAACTAATATTATCATTTTGTTTACAAACAACTGAATATTAAGGTCTCTCTCTAGATGTTTGGTTATTGCACCGCCCAAATATGCAGGAGCAATTGTGCTGATTGTAACCCCAACAAGAGTTGTTATTATTGAAATAGCAATTAATAATTTTTGCTCGCCAATTAACTTCAGAAGTCTTTTGAGTGTTTTTTTTGTGTTTTTGGCTTTCTCTCCAACATGATGCCCGTGTCCAAATCTTCCAGGTTTGCCTTGTTTTCTGTAATTTATCTGATTTTTGCTCATTTTGTTTTTTATATGATGCCTTAACTTTCGTTAAATTTTTAATTTTGAGTGCTTAGTTTTTAGTTGAAAAAACTGATTGTTTGTGTTTTATTCAAAATCCCGTAGAGACGTGATTTATCACGTCTTATTTTAAACGTAAATATCTACATGAAGACGTGATAAATCACGTCTCTACAAATTATAACCTACTAATTGATTGTTCTGTTTTGCTGTGTTTGATTTATTTCTTCGTAAAGTTTGCAATTTTCAAGTAGCTCTGAGTGAGTTCCTGACGATACAATTTTCCCCTTATCCATTACGAAGATTCTGTCGGCTTGTTTTACTGCATTAATTTTTTGGCTGATAATTATTGTCGTCATTTTTAAACTTGACTTATAAATATTATCAATAACTTTAGCTTCGGTAGTAACATCAAGCGAGGAAGTTACGTCGTCTAAAATAAGGATGTCTGGTTTTGCAAGCAATGCACGTGCTATGGCAACTCTTTGTCGCTGTCCGCCAGAAAGTCCAGCTCCACGAACTCCGATGCTTTCCTCAAATTTATTTTCTTTTTCAAGGATAAATTCTTCGGCACAAGCCAATTGTGCAGCTCTGGTTATTTCTTCTTCGCTTGCGTTTGGTTCTCCGTATTTTATATTGTCGGAAATAGTCCCAGAAAAAAGCATTGTCTCTTGCAAAGCAACATTTATTCTGCTCCTTATCGTATTTAGCGACAATTCTTTAATGTTTTTATCATCAATAAAAATTTCACCTTCGGTAGAATCGTAAAAACGAGGAATTAAATGCACAAGAGATGATTTTCCTGCTCCTGTTGTTCCAATAATTCCTATTTTTTCGTTGGAATTAATTGTGAAATTTAGATTGCTCACAGCGTCTTCTCCATTTCCATAATGAAGATTTACGTTTTTAAATTCAATTTTACCTTTTAATTTATTGAGCTCAATTGCATTTTCGGAATCTTGTATTGAAGGATTTACTTTTAATAATTCAATAATTCTATCGCCCGATGCCATTGCCATCGACATAAAATTGAGAACCATTGCAAGCACTAAAATTGGAAAAACTGCCATAGCTGCGTAATTATTAAAAGCAACAAGTTCTCCTAGGGTTAGGTCTTCTGTGCCAACCATTTTACCACCAACCCAAATCGCTACCAAGCCTGTAAAATTACCAATTGCCACAAGTAAAGGCATCAATAATGACATGAAATTTCCTACTTTAATTCTAATTTTAAAATAGTTAATATTCTGTTTGTCAAACTTTTGCTCTTCTGTTTTTTGAGCCGAAAAAGCTCTAACAAGTTTTGCTCCTGCAATATTTTCTTGGATAACATTGTTTACCTTGTCCAACGCCTCTCTAACTTTTCGGAACAAAGGACGCAGATGACTTGCTACTCCGTAGAATAGCCCAAGAGTTGCAAGCATTATTGCACTAAGAATTATTGCAAGATAGCTATCAATTAAAAACATTCCTACCATTGCACCAATAAGCATCAAAATTGCAAGCACTAGCATAAATAATCCCATTCTTACAAATTGCTGAATTGTAGCAACATCTGAATTTAGTCGAACCATAAGTTCTCCTGTTCGCCATTTATCAAAATCGGCAAAAGAGAAAGATGTTACTTTTTTAAAAAGGCTATTTCTGATAGAATAACCCATTCCTTGGCTGGCTTTTATTAGAATTATTCCGCTAAAATAGTTTACAGCACTTCCTACAATACCTAATGCAAGCAAAAATAATGCGGCATAAATAACAATTTCTATATTGGAATTGCCGATACCTTCATCAATAGCCCATTGGCTTATGCGAGGTTGGACAAGTGCTAAAATAGTAGAAGCAACTAACAGAAAAAATGCTATTAATAGTTGCCAAGTATATGGTTTTAAAAATTTAAAACACGCTAATAAATTTTTCATTTATTTATAAATATTTTTGTAATTGTTTAAAATGTAAAGTTTCTAATATTGAGTCCACTCCGACAAGCATCTTTTTGCCAAACTCGGCGTTGGATACAAATTTTAAAATCCTCATTTACAACGAGTAAACTCCGGTTGTGAAATTGGTATCCGCCTTGATTTTGGCAAAAATACACTTGTCGGAGTGGACTCAATAAATCCACTCTAAAAAAGCTTTTTCTATTTGTCAAATGTAAAGAAAAAGTAATTAGTATCAAAAAGAATTTTAATTTTACAAAAACCATTGAAAAAAAAATAAAACTATTTTTTTTACATTATATTTCGTAAATTATTAAGCTATCATTATCGCCTGTTGCTAAAATTAATAAGATTGTTAGTTTTTTCATGGTTTAGAAATATATTTTACAATTTGGTAGCCAATTTATAATTTTTTCTTGCTCTTCTGTATTGATTTTGTTTTCACAAAGATCAAGACTTTTTAAGTTTTTTAGGTTTGCAATTTCTGTAGGTAGATTACTGAGGTTATTAAAATCTAAATATAATGTGTTTAAATTGATTAAACTACCAATTTCTATTGGTAAACTATCTAATTGATTACCGTCTAAATTTAAATATGTGAGTTTTTTTAGATGTCCAATAGTATTGGGTAATTTTCGTAATTTATTATATTCTAAATCTAATTTTTGAAGATTTTTTAGTTTTCCTATTTCATCAGGTAAAAATGTTATTTGATTAGCAAGTAAACGCATCTCAGTAAGATTTTGTAGCTTGCCAATTTCATTGGGTAAACTAATTAATTTATTAAATGTAATATTTAATATCTCAAGGTTTGTTAAATTTCCAATTTCTTTTGGTAAACTACTTAATTGATTAAAATATACATATAGTTCGGAGAGGTTTTCAAGTTTTTCAATTTCTTTTGGTAAAACAGTTAATTTGTTATAACCAAGGTCAAGTATTTTCAGATTTTTTAAATTTCCAACTTCTTTTGATAAAACCTTAAATTGATTGCAACTTAAGTCCAATTTAGCAAGGTTGCTTAACTGAGAAATTTCTTTTGGTAAATTACTTAATTTATTATTTCTTAAATTCAATTTAGTCAGATATGTTAGATTTAAAACTTCATGAGGAAATTCTGTTAAATTACACATTGATAAATCCAAACTATCTATTTCATCTAGTATTTTTTGTCGCTCATCAACAGTTTCGTAGTTTTTGTAACCTTTCCATTCAGTGTATTGCTTTTTAACTGCTTTATCAAAAGGTGTTTCCATACCTTGAGCAAAAATATTTGCTACAATAAATAATAAGACGAGGGTAATAATTATTAGTTTTTTCATTTTAAGGGTTTTATATTATAAATTTATACAAATATAGTTTGTTTATTAATTAATGTATAAATTATTTTATATTTGCACCAATAAATTTATTAAAATATTTGATTATGAAGAATAAATTATTTTACATATTACCTTTAATTACTGTGTTATTTGTTGCTTGTAATAACTCTAATTCAAAGGCACAAATACTTGAAAAAACTGGCAATTTTAATTACCTTAATTCAATATTTATTGATGTAATGATGCCTGATAGTACTGTTGGAAAATTTATTTTAGATTCTGGATCTCCAATAACTGTTTTGGATAGTTCTTTTTATCGCGACGATTTTGGTTTGCAAATAATTGATTCAATATTGGTAGGAGGAACTTCTAGTTCTGGACGAATTTTGATGCCTTTGTATGATTATACAGATATGTATGTGTTAAACAATAAAATAGAATCTGATGTAATAGTTGTTACCAACTTAAAAAAACTAATACCTATCGAAGATGGAATAATAGGACTTCTTTTTTTTTACAATAATATTGTTGAAATTGACTACGAAAATGAAATGATTAATCTAATTAGCGATTCTTCAAAAATTGATAAATCATACACAAAAATTGAACTCTTTGAAATTAATTATAAGCTATATATAAAGCTTGAATTAGCAATAAACAGCACAACAATTGATGGTCTTTTTTTGATTGATACAGGTTCTGAACATGCAATAAAACTAGATAAATACTATGTTGACAGTTTGGATTTATATAACTCTGTTGAAAAAAAGATTGAAAAAACCACAAAAAACGGCGGTGTAAATGGCACAACCTATAAATTTAACATTAAGGCAAAGCAAGCTAAAATTGCTGATTTCACAATCGACAATGTTTTGTTAAGTTGTACAAATCCTCCAAAAAATAAGAAAAGTAAAAAGCATAAAGTAAGACTTGGAACAGTTGGGAATGTGTTTTTGTCTCGTTTTAGCATTGTTTTTGATATGAAAAACTCTGCTTTCTACCTAAAACCAAATAGTTTATATTCTAGTGATTTTGAGCATTGTCGTTCAGGAATTAGACTTGGCAAAGAAACAAAGAAAGGTTTTTTAATAAATTCAGTACATTATAATTATTCCGTACAATCATTTAATGTTTTAGAGGGAGATATTTTGTTTGATATTGATAATAAGAGTGTTTTAGAACTTGGTTATTTAAAATCAAAAGCTATACTACAAGAAAAAGGAAAGCATCAATTAAAGCTTTATCGTAATAATGAAATAATTGATGTAGAGATAGATATTATTGACATCATGAATCTATTATGAAATGAATAGGCATGTTTTACAAACGCAAATTATTGCGATATTTTAAAAGTTTTAAAATCCTCATTTACAAAAAAATAATAGTATGAGAGTAATAATTGTTAGTTTTTTCTATTTAAAAAGATATTTTACAGTTTGGTAACCAATTTTTAATTTTTTCTTGTTCTTCCTCTGAAAAATTATTGCCTTTTAGCCCTATGCCTTTCAATTTTGTTAGATTAGAAATTTCCTTTGGTAAACTTGTTAATTCATTATTTGAGAGACTCAAATATCTTAGTTCGGTTAGCATTCCAATTTCTTTTGGTAAATCTGTTAATTTATTGTCAGATAAACCTAAATAGGCTAAATTTTGGAGACTTCCTATTTCTGATGGAATATTTGTTAGTTGGTTATTAGCCAAATATAACTCTTCTAAGTTTTCAAAATTATCTTCACATATTTCAAGAGGAAATTTACTAAATTTATTTTTTTCCAAAATTAGATATAATAAACTTTGAAGATTGCCAATCTCTTTAGGTAAACAAGTTAGTTGATTATTTTGTAGAAATAGTTGAGTTAAATTATTTAACAACCCTATTTCCTTTGGAATTTCTTTTAATAGATTATTTCCAAGAAGTAAGATTGACAAACTGTCCATATTTCCAATTTCTTTTGGTAAGCTATCCAGTTGATTTACAGCTAAATCTAAATAGGTCAGATTTTTCAATTGACCAATTTCTTTAGGTAAGTGTTTTAAATTTCTTCGCCTCAAATATAATTCAGATAAAAACTTTATTTTTCCAATTTCAGGTGGTAAAATATTATCTTTTTCTTGTGAAAAATCAAAAAAATCTATTAATTCAAATTCATCTTCTGAAATTTCGTATAAAATTGGATTTGTAATAATGAGTTTTGATGAGTCTGCTGTAAATGAATAAATATCAGTGGCATATATAATTATTTCTTTAGGGTAGTTTTCAAAGACATTGCCAATAACCTCAATATGAATAAAATTACCTCTAATATCTAAACGTGATAAATTTTTCAGATTTGATATTTCATAAGGTAAATCGGTTAATCTATTCTTATCTATATTTAAAAAAAATAATGATTCCATACCCCCAATTTCAGGAGGTATTGCTTCTATTTTGTTATCTAATAAATTTAGATATGTTAGTTTTTTTAAGTTTCCAATTTCACTGGGTAAGCTTTGTATTCTGTTGCGAGATAAATTTAATGAAATAAGCTTGTTAAGATTACCAATTTCAGGTGGTAAATTACTTAAATAATTATTGTCTAACCATAGTGTTTCTAAGTTATTTAACTCAAAAAGATCTGCTGGTAGGTATTCTAATTTGTTTCCTCCCAAATTCAAAATTTTTAAGTTTTCACACTCAAAAATTTCGTTTGGTAATTTACCCAACTTTTTTCTTGATAAATTTAATTGATTTATTGAATTTAAAACTTCCTGCCTCTCATTAATATCTTCGTAGTTCTCGTAACCTTTCCATTCGGGGTGTTGTTTTTTAAGGCACTACAGGATTTAGAGTGAGAGAAATCTGTATTTTACTCACTGACAGGCTTTTAATGATTAGCAAAAAAACAAAGAAAATTAATGAAATTTATGAGCATAACAATCTATAATACTGACATATACAATTGAAATAAATTCATTTTTTCAATACTTCTCTCACTCTAAATCCTGTAGAGCCTTTTTTAACTGCTTTGTCGAAAGGAGTTTCTTCTGCTTGTGCAAAAATATTTACTGCAAAAAGTAAAAGTATAAGAGTAATAATTGTTAGTTTTTTCATTGTTTGCTGGATATAAAAAAGGACGTAATAAATTACGTCCCTGTTATTTTTTACATGTTTTCTGCTTTTGTTTCTGCGTCTCGGACTATATTGTCTGATTCTCTTTCTGCATCTCTAATTTTTTTGTCTCCCTCTTTGCTTGCGTCTGTAACCAGTCCTTTTATTTTTTTATTTCCTTCGCTTATTTTTTTATCCGACTGTTTTTTTGCTTCGGTATATAATTTGTCGGCGGCTCGTCTTGCTACCTCCTTTGCCACAGGATTTTTTGCTTTTGCAATAAGTGCGTCGCCTTGTGTTTTGGCATCGGCAAGCAATTTATCTGCCTCTCTTTTTGCAGCACTTGTTATCTGATTTACTTTGTTTTGAGCATTTTTAACCAATTTTGCTTTTTTTGCTTTGGCATCTGCAATTAGTTTGTCTGCACGTGCTTGTGCTTCGGCAATATATTTTTTTGCAGCCTCCGAAAGTTCTTTTTTTGTGCCTTCAAAAACATTTGAGCTAAATTTATCAATTTTAGGATTATCAATAGTTCCTCCAATTATCGCAAGAATTTCTATCTCGTTGGGTAAGTTTAGAAATGGCAGACCATCTATTAGGTTTGTTGCAGTATTACTCGGCACTGTTAAACCAAGCTGAAAATCAATGGTTTTATTTAGATTACTTACACCTTCAACTGAAGCTTTGCTTTTAGCAAGCATAAATTCTGTAGGCAAAATTTCAATATTACCATTTTCTATTTCAAATTGTAGATTAATATTTTCAAGAGCGGGATTTTTATACTTATCCATTTGTGTGAGAGTTGCCAAAATTCCAAAAAGTTTGTTGTCTGAAATCGCAATATTGTCAGAACCAATTGAACCACTGCCGTTCATGGTGTTATAGACAGGATTAAGATTATAATCCAAATAAGTATCAATATGAAAAGAAGATGAGATTTTACCCGAACAATTTTTAATAATTGGGCTAAGTTTTTGAATGGAAACAATTGAGTTATAGCTTTCTACAAGGTCAATATTTTGCATTGCAAAAGTAAGCTCTGCAAATGGATTTTTATAATTTTGAGCATTGTAACTTAACGAAAGATTCATGCTTCCTTTGAGTAAATTCATGCTTAAATTATCCAAAGATAAAGTGCTGTTTTTTAAAGTAATAAGACCAATAACTTCTGTTATTTCCAGTTTTTCGTAAATTGCTTTTTCAATATTCGAATTTAGTGTTAAATCAATATTTTCAGGGATTTCAAAAGCAGAAATTTCACCCTCTTCGCTGTCTTCGGGAGTAGAGCTAATCTCTTCTGTGTCTTCACTCTCGTTGTAGGCAAGAAAATCGTTTGCATCAAAAAGTTTGGAGTTAAAATTAAAATTTGCTTTGATGGCATTGTCGCTAAAAACATATTGAAAAATATTGTCAATAGTTCCATTGAGTTGAACATCGCTTTTTCCTATTTGTGCATCAAATTGCTTTAAATTAGCAAGTTGTGGAGAGAACTCAAGGTCTAAATTGTTAATTGTGATGGGTGGCAAATCTTCCATTTTTGTTTTCATATCAGTAATTTTGAGATTTCCACTGGCATCAAATTTATCGTATTCCTCATTTTCTATTGCAGAGAGATTGCCTTTAAAATTCAAATTTGTAGCAAACGAACCAGATAAAGTCATGTCTTCAAGTGGATAAAACTGCTCAACAGTGTTCAAATTTAAGGCTGCATTTATGTTTCCTCTTAGAAAAACATCGTTTGCAGAAGTTTTCATATATAGCTTAAAATCAACGGGGTTCTTTGCCATTGCAAGATGAAATTTTGTTATATCAATAATATTTATGTCCTCGTTTCCAGGATTTTCTATGTGAATATCTATGTTGATATCCGTTACCGCTTGTGGCAAATCGGGATATTGAAACCAAGCATTTTTCACACTCAAATCTACGCCAAAAGCGGGAATACTTGTGTCGTTGAGAGTGCCTTTTGCAAAACCCGAAAAAGCAAAAACTCCCGAAGTCTCAACGCCATCAAAATCTTTTTGATAAACGGCTGGTATCATGGAAAGAACGCTTTTAAATTCGGTCTTTTTGGCAGAAAAAGTAATATCCATGTTTATATCCGTAGTATCTGGCATTGCTACAAAACCATCAAAACCAAGCTCTATCTCGTTGATTTTAAACAAGTTTTCTTTAAAAGTGTAAATACTGCTATCCATATTTGCCTCAATTTCGGAGTCAAACGAAAGGTTTGCACGATTTATATATTGAACACCTTCGGCTTTAATACTCAAAGAATCAATTACTAATAGCAAGTCTAATGAAGTTAATTTTTCGGTTAAATCGCCCTTTAATTTAAAATTTAAGTTTTCTATTTCTGCCAATAAATCAGATTCTTGGTCGTCGTAAATTATATTTGCATCGTTTATTTTTAGTTTTTTTAGAGCAATTGCAAACGAGCTGTCTTCGTCTTCCTCTTCTACATCAGGCTCATCGGTGCTTGTGGAATCCTCTTTTACAATATCGTAATTTGCATCTCCATTTTTAAGAACTTTGACATAAATATCTGGTTGGTCTAAAATTATTGAATTTATTTTTATTTGGTCGCCAAACACAACGCTTTTCAAATTCAAATTTGCCGATAAATAATTGAATTTTATTAAAGTATCATTTTCAAAATCATCGATACCAACGAGATTTAACTTGCTGATTTTAACATTTAAAGCAGGAAAACCTCTAAAAAGAGAAAGGCTAACATCATCAAATTCTATTTTTGCATTTAAGGATTTATTTGCCTCAATTTTAACAAGTTCCAAAATTTTACCCTTAAATAAAATTGGTGTAACTATCATTAATAAAATTATTGCTACAAAAACTATTGCAGAAATTTTCCCTATTTTTTTGAGTTTCTTTTTCATTTGTTTTTAGTTAAAAAAAGCCCACCCCAGCCCTCCCAAAGGGAGAGAGATTTATGCTCCCTCCCTTTGGGAGGGCTGGGGTGGGTTTTTATGGGTTAAAGTTTTTCGCATTCAAATTCAGATATGTTTTTTTGTTCTTCGTCAAATTCAATACCTATTAAGAAAATATTTTTGTTTTGGTTTGTGTATTTTTCATGATATTTTTTATCTTTAATTTGTTGAAGGGCATTTTTGAGATTTGTTCTCATTTTATATTCAAAAAAAAACATCTTAAGATTTACAAAATTCTTTTATATTTGCAAAATAAATAAAAAATACGTTTAAAAATGAAAAAAAATGAAAAACCTGTAATATTTTTAGATATTGATGGAGTATTACAACCCGGTTATAAGCAAGATAGATTTGAACATGATATAATAAAATTAAAAAAAGATTTTACAGATAATATTGATTCTCATTATGATACAATAAGTGAATATGATATTGGTGCAGTTTATTACGACTGGAATAGGGAGGCAATAACTAATCTTAAAACGTTAATTAATAAGACGGGTGCCGAAATAGTTTTATCCTCAGCTTGGCGAGAGCGAAAGTCTTTGCGAAAACTAAAATTACTTTTTAAAATTCATGATTTAGACAAATATGTTGTAGGAAAAACTCCTTATAAATTAGAAGAAGTAGATGAAGTGGAAAAAGCAAAACGAGAAGAAAAAAAAACTGGAATAATGTCAGATATTTTAAAAGATGAGTTTATTCAAGCAGATGAGTTTGGTTCGTCCCGAGATGCGGAAATAGAAGTTTATTTGCATAAACACCCTGAAATAAAACAATTTGTAGTTAGTATTTGAACGGAATAAGGCTTCTGTGTTGTAATTTGCTATAAGTAAGTGTT
>JAOZQN010000905.1 GCA_029932195.1 Bacteroidales bacterium
GTTAGAAATTAAAATAACTGCCTTAAATTGGATAATTATTAATTTTAATTTGCCTTATAGACTGGATAGCAAAACAAATGAAATAATAATAATTAATTTCTTAAAATCTTAAAATATATAAGATAAAAAAATAAAACTAAAATATTAAAATATAAAAGCGTTTAGCTTACTTTCTTGCTTTTGGAATCTAGTAAATTTTAATGAGAACAAGAAATAAGATGAATGCCTACGTCTCTGGCGTGGGCTATTCTTATTTTGTTCTCATGGGTTTTACTAGAACCTCAAAAGCAAATATGAATTCCCACGCTTTTTTTATGTACAAAATTTAAGCAAAAAGGTTAACGCCAAATATTTTTTTTGCTTTAACAGTTCAAACACTTAACTACTTTGTTTATACTAAATTATTAACCTTCCAAAATCCACCATTTTTTTTACCTTACTTTGTAAAATGAAAATAACAAACAAATATAACTTGAAAAAATTAATTTTTATAGCAATTATTGTATTGCTTTTTAATAGTTGTAAGGAAAAAGCAGCAGACCCTGTTTTTATAACCCCCAATGCAACAACGACATGGAAAATGGGAGAAATACAACAAATAAAATGGAGGGCTGATGCCAAAAATATTGACACTTCAAGCTTGGTTTCTATTTATTTGTATAAAGAAGGAGAAAATGATGAAAATTATTATGAAATTATTCAAGAAAATTGGCATAACAACGGAGAATATCAATGGTATATAGACCCAGTAATTACTTCCAAAATTCATTGTTATTTAAAAATTGCGGCAAATTATAAAACAGAAGGTGTTATTAGTGAGCTGTTTACAATAACTACGGCTTCATTGCCATTTTCTTTTGTTGCACCAAGCCAAACAGACATTCTTAACAACGACAGTATTTATATGATAAGGTGGAGTTGTCCGCAAGAATTACAATACAAACAAGTAAAAATAGATTTGTATAGAATCGAAAATCAAAGACCGGTGTTGTTCAAAAATATTATTGAAAACACGCAAAACGACAACGAATGTCCTTGGCTTATTGATATTGAAGAGACTGGAGAATATAGACTTAAAATTTCTACTCTCGAACAAGATGCCTCAGGAATTAGCAACGTGTTTATGATAGAGAAAAAACTTGCTCCCGATTTTTCCGAACCAAATGCACAATCGGTGTGGACGGAGGGCGAATTAGAAACCATTGTTTGGCAAATAAAAAACTGGGGACTGGTTGATATTTATTTGTATAGGCAAGGAAATACCGGAGGAAACTACGAGCTTAAAATTGCCGACGATGCAACCGACAACGGCAATTTTACAAACTGGACGGTAAACGCAAACCTGCAAAATAATGAAAACGGAGTTTTTTATATAAAAATAATTCCATACAACGAAAACACACAAAGCAATGGTATTAAAAGTGAAAATTTTACTATCAATGGTATTTAAAATTAATAAATGAAACACAAACTAATGTTTTTAATAATAATAATTCTTTTTTTCCAATGCCAAGAAAAAGTGCAAGTAGAAAAAATAATTGGAATTGTTGTTAATAATGAAGGTTTGC
>JAOZQN010000364.1 GCA_029932195.1 Bacteroidales bacterium
ATTTTAAAATTTCAAAAGTAACGCCGAAATTGGCACTCGTGAAAAACGCCTAAAAAAGTCATCAGTTCATAAAATAAACTGATGACTTTTTTATTTGAATACTCTTCTCGGAGTAGCTCATGTTTTACATTTTTGATTTATCAATTACTGCATCTGTGTTTATTTCTTCAATAATAATGTTAAACATATTTATTAGCCTGGAGGCAGATAGCAGAGTAACAATAAGATACACCATCCAAATTATTGCAAGAGCTATAAAACGAAAAACAAGTTCGCCAAACATTCCCATTGCTGGAATAATGGAAAAAATAAGTGAATAGATAAAAAACTCAAAGAAAAATATTTGATGCCGAATATAAATACTCTTTTTAAAAGTAACAAGTTCTATATTTCCTTTAGAAATGGGATTAAATAAATTCCAACCATTCCAAATAAAACGAAAAACAGCCCCACTAAAAATTCTTTCAGATTTTTTTTTCTTTATTTTTTTATAATCAGCACCCTCTAATTGATGGTCTAATTTCCTCATAAATATATCATTAAACTCATCGGGAGATAGTTCGGTCTCTACTTTTTTGCTCGATTTTAATCCAAAAAATAAATATTGCATTATTATTTATAATATTTTTTTGTAAATTTGTGAAATTATATGAGTGTGTAACATATCGGGGGAGTTTGGTTGCAAGTTACATGTTACAGGTTTCGCAATGCGATTATAAATTATAATTTGTTGTAATTATTTTTCATATTTATTCTAAAAAACGACTACTCTTATTTCGCTTTGCGAAACTTGCAACCTGCAACTTGCAACACTTCCCCCAAATATATTACACACTCAAATTATATTTGAATTATTATATTGTTTTATTATTGAATTGTTACTTTTTTATTCCATTTATAAAATATTTATTTTCAACAAATTTCTTTTTATTTAAAACTTTAAAACTTCTTTATTTACTACTCAAATTAGCATTTTTAATACATTAGCAATTTAACAATTAAGCAATAAAGCAATAAAACAATAAAACAATCCAATAGTAAAACAATTTCTAAAATTACAATTTAAAAATAAAAAACAAAAAATAACGTTTACTTTTTTTATTAACCTTTTAAAACATACTAAAAATGAAACATTTAAGATTTATTATTATTTTATTAATTCCAATATTTTTATTTTCTTGCGATGAGCTTTTGAGCTCCGAAGGCGAATTAGACGAAGAGAAAGTCGTAGAAGGATTAAAAACAGCTCTTGAAATAGGCACAGACAGCTCTTGTTTTGCTTTAAACCAAGAAGACTCTTACTATAAAACAGCATTTAAAATTTTATTACCACCAGAAGGAGATGTTGTTATGGAGAATTTAGAAACACTCGGAAATACTAACACAGGAGATGTTATTCTTGACTTAGCTATTGAAGAAGCACACAACCACCTTGATGGACAAATAGAAAGTGTTGTTCTTGGTGTAAATCGCTCGGTAGAAGATGCTGCCGACGATGCAAAACCTATTTTTATTGATGCAATAACAACAATGACCGTAGAAGACGGAATAAGCATACTTAGAGGAACAAGAATGGACACAACTGGCACAAAATCAACTACAGCCGATTTTGACTCACTTGCAGCAACTCATTATTTAGAGTATAAAACACGAATCAGCCTTACCACATTATTTAGCCCAATTATAGATGTAATTCTTGACAAAGATCTAGGACTTGGTTTTTCAGCAAACACAGCATGGAGCGAACTTTTAAATTATTACAATCTGCAAGCAACACAAACTACTTTAGGTGCTATAGGAGCAGAAGCAGGAACGATAGAAGAAGTGTCCCTTGGAACTCACGCAGTTATAAAAGCTCTTGATGCTATATTTAACCTTGTAGGAAATCAGGAAAGATTAATTCGTAAAGACCCATATCAATGGGCACTTGATATTATCCAAGATATTTTTGGATACGTTTACGAAGAGTAATAAACATCTATCAGTAAACAGTTTGGTAATGCCACGCTTAATATACTGATAACCTGTTTACTGATAACTGATAACTGTTTACTGAAAAGATGTATCAAATAATTAGATTAGAAACTGTAGATTCCACAAATAATTTTGCATATAAATTTGTTAAAAAAAACAAAGGCAAAAATATTTGTGGAACTGTTATTTATAGTGGTCATCAAAAGCAAGGCAGAGGAATTGCACGCAACTTATGGGAAAGCGAAAAAGATAAAAATATACTAACTTCTATTATTTTATGCCCACATTTTTTGCTTCCAATAGAACAGTTTTTAATTTCTAAATCAGTTTCTATTGGAATTATAAAATATTTTAGAAGTAAAAGTATTGAAGCTAAAATAAAATGGCCCAACGATATTATTATTAATAATCGTAAAATAGCAGGCATATTAATAGAAAATTCTATACTCGGAAGTAATATATCAACATCTATAATTGGAATAGGTTTAAATATTAATCAACAAAAGTTTCTTTTTTCTAATAAAAAACCAATATCTTTAACAAATATTACAAACGAAAATTATTCACTAATTACTGAACTAAAAATTCTTTTAGAAAATATTTTTGTTGAATATAATAAACTATCAATCAGCAATTTTAAGGAAATTGACAACGAATATTTTAATAATTTATATAAAAAAGACGAATTTGTGAAATATAGGGCAAATAATAGTATTTTTTATGCCAAAATTCACTCAATAGACAAAATTGGTAGGCTAGTTTTAATAACAAAACAAAATAAAATTCTTAAATTTAACTTTAAAGAAATAAGCATGGAAGGGTTTTAGGAAAGAGGAATTTAGGATGGAGGAAGGAGGTTTTTAGGAAGGAGGAAGGAGTTTTTTAGAGTGGAGGAAAGAGTTTTTCAGGAAGGAGAGGAAGTTAATTTCTTCTTAACCCCGTCCTAAGAACCTCCCCCCTAAGAACCTCCACCCTCCTTCCTGAAAATCGCCACCCTCCAACCTAAGAACCTCCACCCTCCAACCTAAAAAACTCCACTCTAACGCATTGATATGGCATACGTAAAAATTTTAGATGTAAAAAAAATAATTGAGAACGATGGTTCTAAATTTGTAAAATCATTACCCAATTTTGTAATAAACTGGATGGAGAGAAAAATTCATCAAGACGAACTTAACGATATACACAATAAATATATTGAATTATTTGGCATAGATTATGTTTCAGAACTAATAAAAGAATTTAAAATAAATTTAGAAATAGAACGAGCCGAAATAGTTCCAAAAGATGGTAGATTTATCTATATTGCCAACCATCCTCAGGGTGGAATTGATGCAATATGCTACTTGAAATGTATTCACGAGGCTCATGAAGATGTTGTTTCACCGTCTAATCAGCTTTTTGAATATGTGCCAAATTTACGACCTGTTATTCTGGGCATTAACGCTTTTGGACAAAGCTCACGCGAAAAAGCCAAAGCCGTAAACGAAGCATTTGAAGGAGACCGCCCAATAATGATTTTCCCCGCAGGTGCCGTTTCCCGAAAAATAAAAGGTGAAATTATGGACTTAGAATGGCACAAAAGTTTTGTAAGCAAGGCAATTCAAACAAAAAGAGATATTATTCCTTCATATATAAATATGACAAATTCTAATTTGTTTTATAATTTTTCAAAACTACGAGCTTTTTTAGGTGTAAAAACAACCATAGAAACAGCATTATTACCAGACGAAATGTTTAAAAATGTAGGAAAAACATTAAAAATAAAAGTAGGAAAAAGAATCCCATACGAAAGTCTTACAAAAGAATTTTCGCACAAAGAATGGACAGAAAAAATAAAAAAAATAGTTTATGAATTGAAGTAAGTTGTTGGTTGTTAGTTATTGGTTACGCAAAGCGTAGAATCACCTATAACGAAAAACTAATAACCAAAAACTAATAACGAACAACCAAATTATGAAAACAAAAAAAACTTTTGTGCTTGATACTAATGTTATTTTGCACGATTTCAACTCAATATACAACTTTGAAGAAAACGATATAGTTTTGCCAATTGTAGTTCTGGAAGAGTTGGATAATTTTAAAAAAGGTAATAATACAATAAATTTTCATGCTCGTCAATTCATGAGAGAGCTTGACAAACTGTCTAAAAACAAGTCGTTTAAAGGAGGACTGCCTCTTGGTGAAGATAAAGGAAAATTATTTATCAATATAAAACAACTATTTTCCGATGAGTTTAAAAATTCTTTTACAGAAGAAATTCCAGATCACAAAATTTTATCGGTTGCTAATAATTTGTCAAAAGAAAATAAAGATGCAAAAATAGTTCTTGTTTCTCAAGATATAAATCTGAGAATGAAAGCAAAAGCTCTCGGTTTAGAAACACAAGACTACGAAACTGGGAAGGTTGTAAATATTGAAAACTTACACAAAGAAATTCAAAATTTTGATAATTTTGATATAAATCTGATAAATAAACTGTATCAGGAAAATAAAATTGATATTGACGAATGTAAATTTGACCAAGCACCACTTGCAAACGATTATTTTATTCTAAAAAACGGACGATCAACCGTGCTTGCTCACTATAATCCGAAAGAAAAAACAATAAATAAAGTTGAAAAAAAACGAACTTACGGAATAAAAGCTCGCAACGCAGAACAAACATTTGCACTTGATGCTCTTTTAGACGACAATATTAAATTACTGACAATTACAGGAAAAGCAGGCACAGGAAAAACTCTCCTCGCACTTGCCGCAGCATTACAGCAAAGACGTGATTATCAGCAAGTTTTATTAGCAAGACCAATAGTTGCTCTCGCAAATAAAGATTTAGGCTTTCTTCCAGGAAGTGCTACTGATAAAATAACTCCATACATGCAGCCACTGTTTGATAATCTTAATGTTATAAAAAACAATGTAGGTTTTAATAGCAAAGACAGCACGAATATAGACTCAATGCTAAAAGAGGAGAAGCTTTTGATAACTCCACTCGCATACATCAGAGGGCGTAGTCTTTCCAATGTCTTTTTTATTGTAGATGAAGCACAAAATCTCACTCCTCACGAAATAAAAACGATAATTACAAGAGCAGGAGAGGGAACAAAAATGGTTTTTACGGGAGATATTCAACAAATAGATTCGCCATATTTGGATATAAAATCTAACGGACTTTCTTATCTTACCGATAAGATGAAAGGGCAAAATATTTTTGCACACATAAAACTAGTAAGCGGAGAGCGTAGCCAACTTGCCGAACTCGCAAGCAACTTACTTTAAACAATGAACAATGAATAATGAACAATGAATAATGAACAATGAATAATGAATAATGAACAATGAATAATGAACAATGAATAATGAATAATTGGCTTACGCCTAATAACATTATCGCATTGCGGAATTATTCATTGTTCATTATTCATTGTTCATTACTATATGAACATTTGTTCTTCGGCAATTTTTTCTTTTTTACTTAAATTAAATTTTTTACTTCTAAAAGCAAACACAGAAGCAACACTTGCTCCCAGCCCACTAAAAAGAGCGATAAGTGCTTGTTTTTTAGTATCACCACTTAATTGTCCGCCTGCGGGCAATTTCATTTTTAAGAGCTGAGGCACAAAACGAAGTAAAGAATCTTCCATTTTGGTAGCCTTGAGCCCTTCGTTGTAGAGCATATCAGGAGAAATGTTTTGTTGAAGACTTTTAACACGTCTTTTCAAAATTTTTTCTCTAATTCTTATTTTCTTTTCCAATATTCTTTTGTTACGTCGTAATTGGCTAAGATTTTTTATTTTATGATAACTTTTTTTTCGCTTTTTCATTTCGCTTTTTTTCTTTAGTTTTAAAAACTGCTTCAATTAATACGTTGATAATAGGATTTGTAATTATTGGTTTGCGGAATAGTATAATAATTCCTCCAAAAAATAATATTACACCCGAAACAATTAAAAATCCCCAGTGATAAGCCCCAAGCAAATCTCCGAGAAAAAATCCGAGCGTCATTGATGCATAAAAAGCAAACATTATTACTACTACCCAAATTACTGCCAAAGAAAATACCTTTGTTAGCAATAAAACAAGTCGTTCAATTATGTCTAACTTGTAATAATCTAATTTTAGGTCTATATATTTTCTAAAATCTTTATAAAGAATTTCTATGAGTTCTTTTAAACTTTTATCTTCCATTTTATTTTAATTTAATTTATTGATAAGTAAGTAGATTGACAATTTTAAATTTACGATTGGTTTACACTTGATAATCAGGAGTAAACTAATTCTCAATTGTCCATCTACTTACTTATAATAAACTTTTAGTCTATTGTATCAATAAATATAAAGTAACTGAAGTTTCGGAGTTGTAATTAGCTGGTTGTGAATATATTACAAAAAC
>JAOZQN010000027.1 GCA_029932195.1 Bacteroidales bacterium
GCGAAGCCAAAAGCTAAAAGCCAACTACCAAAAGCCCCCAATATGTTACACACTCTTATGATTTAAGTAATTACACAAATAAAAACAATACTTCTATATTTTGTATGTCCTTGTATTTCAAATATTAGAGGAATTATTCATTACTTATTTAACACTTATAAAACAAATAGCATAATGAAAAACACAATATTAATTATATCCATTTTAGTATCAATGAGTGCTTATTCGCAAGATATTATAATAAATTTTTCGGCAGAAGGAGTAAGCACAGAAATAGATTATGTGAAAATTGAAAACATTACTCAAAACAAGGAAATAACAACAACCGAAAATTCTATAAACCTTTCTATTGCTACAAAAATAACTGATTATCAGCAAAATAAAAATTCTATAAATATTTACCCAAACCCTTTTATGGATAAAGCAAATATTGAATTTTATTCAAATAAAAAACAAAAAATAAATATCACAATTTTAGATATTACGGGAAAAATATTGGTAAACGAGAATAAAAATATTGAGCAAGGAACTCAAATCTATAATTTTAGAGCAGGAAAAACAGGAATATATTTTATCTTAATTAGTGGAAATGATTTTAAGTTTAATGAAAAAATAATTAGTATGGAGTTGTTCTCTGGTGAAACACGTTTTACTTCATTTGAGTCTAATCAAAATACAAAACAGGCAAAAAATATTTTTTACGAAATTGGCGATCAACTAATTTTTACTGCATACTCATCTGATTATTCGTCAATTATAAGCTCTTCGCCAACAATTTCCAATGATTATATTTTTGAATTTGTAGAATGCCAAGATTTTGATCAAAATAATTATCCTACCATAAAAATAGGCGATCAAATTTGGATGGCAGAGAATTTAAAATCAGAATATTATGCTAATGGAAATTCCATTGATGGTGATTATTTTTATGATAATAATAGCTCAAATAAAGATATTTATGGAAGTCTATATACTTGGGCAGCAGTTATGAATGGGGCAACAGGAAATAATAATAATCCAAGTGGAGTTCAGGGAGTTTGTCCGAATGGCTGGCATGTTCCAAGTGAAGAAGAATGGGACGAAATGAGAGAAGAACTCGGAGGTTGGCAACTAATGCACGGAAGAGTTAAGGAGGTAGGCACAATGCACTGGGACTCACCAAACTCTGATGCCACAAATGAATCTGGATTAAGCTTTTTGCCAGCAGGAATGAGATGGGGAAGTGATGGAACATATCAAAATTTGGGAGAACTTGCTCATTTTTGGACTACAACAGATACGGACGATTTAGACAATGCAGGAGGATATAGATTTTTTTCAGAGTTGCCAAGTGCACAAGAATATATGCAAACATTTGACTCTAAAAATCATGCAAAATCTATTAGATGTGTGAAAAATTAGAACAAAACTATTATATTTTATCTCATCTCATTAAATTGCTATTTATCAGATAATAACTAATAAAAAAAATAAGGCTTAAAATTAAATACAAACTAATTTCGTTTTTTTATTTCTATTTTTATATCTTTGTATGATAAAAATTTTCATAAAAATAATATAAAATATTATGAACGAAGAAGCAGAAATGTATCTTGATGATGCAAAAGAACGAATGGGTGAATCGTTAAAACACCTTGAGAGTGAGCTGGCTAAAATAAGTGCAGGAAAAGCAAATCCAAATATGTTGCGTGGAATTAGTGTAGATTATTATGGCACACAAACTCCACTAACGCAGGTTGCAAATGTTGGAACTTCCGACGCTCGCACAATAGTTATCCAGCCTTGGGAAAAACCTATGATTGATATTATTGAAAAAGAAATAATGAAAGCAAATCTTGGCTTTAATCCTGTAAACAATGGCGAAATAATTAGAATAAATGTGCCAGAACTAACCCAAGAAAGACGATTACAACTTGCCAAACAAGTTAAAAATGAAGGAGAAAATGCCAAAATAGTTATCCGAAATATTAGAAGAGAAACAATCTCGGAAGTAAAAAAACTTGAAAAAGATGGACTTTCTGAGGATTATTCTAAAACAATACAAGACGAAATACAAAAAATAACAGATTCTGAAACAAAAAATGTAGATAAATTTGTGGAAGTTAAAGATACTGAAATAACAAGTATATAATTTATTGCTTTACTGTTAAATTGTTTTATTCTTAGAACACAGCAATTTAACAATCTAACAATCTAACAATGAAAAAATGACACAAGAAATTCATAGAATAGAAAGAAGTATTAAAGAACGTATGTTTGTAGATAGACCATTAGTAAATTTTTGGCTTTATTTCTTTCTCCTAAGTTGGCTTACAAGCGGAATAATGGGATTAGTGCTTTATTTTCAGAAAATTATAAGAATAGATAAGTTCTTTTTGAGAAAAAGAGACTATTATGCCTCAGTAATTGGTTATACCGAAAAATATGCACAAGAAAATGGTCGTTATGAGGAAGTTAGTAATGATATTACAGCTTTACAAAACATGTATGAAACAAATTATATTGCTAAAATTAATGAAATAGGACCAGCAAAAGCATTTTTTCTCACAATCTTAACTTTAGGAATTTGGGGTATAGTAGTTAGCTACAAATTAAATAAAGCATGGGACGAATTTCAAACTTTTGAATTGCAATTTAATGAGCAACTCAGTGCAATTTGGATAAAATTAGGACTTGTAAAATATCCTCTAAATTTTCAAATAGATCCAGCATTAAAAAGAAACTTTTGGATTCAAGGTCTATTAATTGTTGTTACACTTGGAATTTGGGGCATTGTATGGCAATATAAAATACATACTGACCCAGAAATTATTTATAAAGAATTTCATTCTGTAGAGGATACTGTTTTGCAAACAATAAAAAAATAAATTGCCAAAATAATTCATAAAAAGCAGAGAATTAAAAATCTCTGCTTTTTTTTTATAAAAACTTATAGAATAGGTAAACACTTTTTAAACAGATAGTTTAATTTAATTATCTATACTATTAATTTAATGAATAAATAATGCTAAAATTAAAAAATATAATAGAACAAGCATGGGAAAATAAAGACCTGCTAAAACAAGAAGAAGTAAAAACAGCAATAAGAGAAGTTATTGAACTAATTGATAAAGGAAAATTGAGAGTTGCCGAACCAAACGGAAACGACTGGATTGTAAACGAATGGGCAAAAAAAGCAGTTTTAATGTATTTTCCTATTCAAAAAATGGAGACAATGCAAGCAGGAGTTTTAGAATTCCATGATAAAATCCCTTTAAAAACAAATTATAAAGAACTTGGTGTTAGAGTAGTTCCACATGCTGTAGGTCGATACGGAGCATATATTGCAAAAGGTGTAATTATGATGCCTTCTTATGTAAATATTGGTGCTTATGTAGATTCTGGAACAATGGTAGATACTTGGGCAACAGTAGGTTCGTGTGCTCAAATAGGCAAAAATGTGCATCTTAGTGGAGGTGTGGGAATTGGTGGAGTGCTTGAACCTGTGCAAGCTGCCCCTGTAATTATTGAAGATAATTGTTTTATTGGCTCACGATGTATTGTGGTAGAAGGAATTAGGATAGGGAAGGAGGCTGTGCTTGGTGCGAATGTAGTTATTACAGGTTCTACAAAAATAATAGATGTAACAGGTTCTGAACCAAAAGAATATAAAGGATATATTCCTGAACGCTCTGTTGTTATTCCAGGAACAAGAACAAAAAAATTTCCCGCAGGAGAATATCAAATTCCTTGTGCTTTAATTATTGGTAAAAGAAAAAAATCTACCGACCTTAAAACATCTCTAAATAATGCACTTAGAGAACATGATGTAGCGGTATAAAGTCAAAGGGTGACTTTAAGTCACCCCCCTTGACTGTTCTGACTAACGTTCTTAAAGTCTCCCTTTGATTAACATATTAAAAAAGCCAACTGTTCCGTTTTCAGAAACTCCCTGAATATTAATCTTGTAACTACTTGTATTTTCTGGGAGTTGGAATCGGACTGTAACAAAACCATCTTTATTGGTTCTTGTTTCTGGCAACCAAAAATAAGCGGGATAATAATTCTGAGGATATTCTATTTCTGAAAAATAAAATTTCTTATTTCTGTGATAACCAAGTTGATATGTCTGTAAACGTCCCCTAATAATATTATGTCCATTTTTTGTGTAAACTGCAATTACACCGTTTCCGCCACGTGAGCCATAGATTGCATTTTTTGCACTACTTTTTATAATTTCTACTCTTTCCACATCATCTACATTCATAGAGCTAACAGCTCCCCGCCCAACAGGAACATCATTAATTAAATATAGAGGCTCACTTGATTGATTTATAGAAGAATAACCTCGCAGCCTTGTAGTATTTCCTGATACTTGCATGCCAGGAACTCTGCTTTTTAGAACTTCAAAAACATCGGTGTAACCAGCAGTTTCTATTTCATCAAAATAAATTATTTGATCTGCCTGACCATGTAAAGAACTACGTTGTGTAATTCTCTTTTTTTCCTCATTATTTATATTTTTTAATTGATACTGTCTGTTATTCATATCTTTAACTGAGTTAAAATAAATAGGAATTGTATCATAATTGTTTTTATAGACAAGAACAAATTTCCTGCCTTGCTGATTTCTTGCCTCCAAAAGAATATCTATTGTGTCTTTATAATCTAAGTTTTTGAATGCAAATTTACCTTTTTTGTCAGTTCTGGTTGTGTAGCTATCGTTAAATGTGCTTAAAATACTTAAAATAACTTCGGATTTTTCTGCAGGTAATCCCATATAAGTTTTTGTTATATAACCAGATATTGTTATTGAATTTTCTTTTTTATACAATAAAGTATCTTGTTGTTTTTTTAAAATATTTTCCCAACTATACTTATCCCAATTATTTGAGTTTACTAAATAATTAATGCTATCATATTCTATGTTTGTTTTTTTTGTTTTATTTTTTAAATCTGAATTTAATAAAACTTCTCTTTCAATATTTGTTTGGCTGTCTGCTTCTTTTTCCGAATTTATGGAAATTGATAAGTTAGCTGGCATCAAATTACCTTTGTTATCTAAAGTTCTTATTTTTAATTCAATATAATTGTCTTTTATTTTTTTTTCTAAGACTTCTATTTTAAAATTATCATTATTATTTACAAAAATCAAACCCTCACTTTGTAGCTTTCCAAAACCATTAAATAATGAAAATTGAACTATTCCAGTAGGAAATATATTTTTATCAATATTCCAAGAGTTGTAAAATCTATCTTCAATTTGCTGATTTTCTAACTTCTCAAAAGTTCCAGAAAATGTGTAAAATATTTTACCTCTCGCTTGGGCTACAATATAAAACTTTTTCGCCTGCCTGTCGTTGTTTTTTTTTAAATTTGCAAAAACCTGAATTTCTATTTTATTATTATTTTTAGAAATAATTAATTTACTCCCATTTTTTTTAATTTCGGGTAACTTAAATTTCTTCTTTTTACCTTTTTCAGATACAATAATAAGTTTGTATTTTTCATCAGACAAAGGGGTAAAATAAAAAAAACTATTGCCTTCACTATCTGTTTCAAATTCTTCAATTATTTTTTTTTTATTATCAATAATATAACCTTTGCTTTTTATACCAATACCAACATAATTTACTGTTTTTATACTAATTTTATTTTTAACACCACAAATAACACTCTCATTTTGAGGATAATAGGTAATATTAATAAAATCTTTATGTCTTTTCATTTTTTTGAATATACGATATTGTTCTCTACTTATTTCAAAGTTTTTTTCATTAAAAATATAAATTGTTTTTGTAAATAAATAGTCTCTATTAAAGTTTTTCATTAAGTTAGTAAAAGCCCTGATTTGATAATTTCCAGATGCTAAACTGTCTGGCAAATAAAAATATCCATTGGCAACACCTCCATTTATTTTCAATAATCTAACCTGTGTTATTTCACTATTAGAATTAATTAACTCTACATAAATATTTCTTTTAATGCTATCTAACTTATGTGTGTGCCCATTAAGGACGTAGGTTTTGAACCAAATATTTTCGTTTACAATATAATTTTCTTTATCCGTATGCACAAAAACTTTTTGCAAATAAAAGGTATTAGAATAAGAATTGAATTGCTCAATAATTTTTCTCAGAACAATGTCATCAACGGGATTAAAACTACTTGTGAAAATAAAAACAATAAATAATGCTATATAGTTAAATTGTTTTATCATTTTAATTCTATTTTATTGAGTTTTTAATATCTAATTTATGTCAGTCTAAACATTAAAAATACTCTGTTTATTTTTTTATTTTTTATATTAATTTTGTAAATATAAAAT
This sequence comes from Bacteroidales bacterium, assembly GCA_029932195.1. GTDB lineage: Bacteria > Bacteroidota > Bacteroidia > Bacteroidales > JAOZQN01 > JAOZQN01. The sequence continues at coordinate 6,308 of JAOZQN010000027.1, forward strand.
AAAAAATATATCTTTGCAACTTAAAGTATGTTAAAAACTACATTAAATTTTAGGCTCCGTGGCGCAACTGAATAGCGCATCAGATTTCGGCTCTGAGGGTTGTGGGTTTGAATCCCGCCGGGGTCACAAAGCGAAACAGCTGTATTTTAGTTGTTTCGCTTTTTTTCAGTACAATTCAACCTTCTTATTTGAATAAGCAACTACCAAAAACATCAAATTATAAAAAAGCTAACAAAAAGTGAAAATTATAACAAAATATTTTTTATATGAAAATAATTTTATTATTAATTAGAGATATAATACGAAACTTTGTTCGTAAATTATATTGGCTTTATCGTTTAATTCAATCCAAAAAAGGAGCTAATATTTCTATTAAGTTCCCCGTTAAAGTTGAAGGGAGCGGAAAATTAACTTTTGGAAATAATTGTAAAATAGATAAACATACTTTTTTTGCATGTGGAGCAGGTTGTCAAATTGTTTTTGGTAATAATTGCCGAATAGACGAAGGAGTAGAAATAATTGCAGGAAAAAATGGCAAAATTATTTTTGGAGACGATTGCTGGATAATGAAAAATACAATTATTAGAACAGCAAACAAATATGAATTTGGCAACAAGGTTGCAATAGCAACACATTGTGCAATATCTTCGAGAGAGGGTGGTTACGATGGCGAACTAAAAGTTGGAAACGGCACTCATATTGGTGATTACACAATTATTGACGTAGCAGATAACTTAACTATAGAAGACGAAATTGCAATTGGTCCTAATTGCACAATTTATACACACGACCACAATTATAACGTAAAAGAAAAAGCCGCTTGGAAAGGTGGAGTTGTGCCAAAATCAATTATCATTAAAAAAGGAGCTTGGGTTGGTTCAAGTGTTACACTGCTTCCTGGAGTAGAAATTGGAGCGAAAAGTGTTATTGCCGCCAGTGCTGTTGTAACTAAAAATGTTGATGCAAATTGCATTTATGGAGGAATACCTGCAAAAAAAATTAAAGAAATAAATGAATTATGAAACAAAAGGACTAATTTTATGAAAAATATTTTAATTACAGGTGGTGCAGGTTTTATTGGCAGTAATCTTATTGACTTTTTATTAGAAAACTCAAAACATAAAATAACATCAATTGACAACTTTGATCTATTTTATTCAAAAAAAAAGAAATTACAAAATATTAAAAATCATCATAATTTTAAGAACTTTAATTTTATAGAAGTTGATATAACTAATAGAAATGAATTATTTTCAAACTTAAATACTAATTTTGATATTATTATTCATCTTGCCGCAAAAGCAGGAGTGCGACCAAGTATTTTAGATCCTATTAAATATATAGAAACAAATATTTTAGGTACTCAAAATATTTTAGATTTAGCAAAGAAACGAAATGTGAAAAAAATTATTTCAGCCTCATCAAGTAGTATTTATGGAGACATAAAACAACTACCTTGGAGTGAAAATATTTACAACTTAAATCCAATAAGTCCTTATGCTGCATCCAAAATTGCAGGTGAAAAGTTAGGGCAAGTTTTTTCTAACTTATATAATATTCAATATATTGCCCTACGTTTTTTTACTGTTTTTGGACCAAGACAAAGACCCGATTTAGCAATTAGAAAATTTATTGACAATATTGAGAACAACAAAACAATAACTTTATTTGGAGATGGCACAAGTTCACGAGACTATACCTATATTGAAGATGTGATTCAAGGTATAATAGCTTGTCTTTCGTATAATAACGAGCTATTTGATATATTTAATATTGGAAATAGCTACTCTGTTTCCTTGTCTGAATTAGTAGAAACTATTGAAAAAGTTTTAAATAAAAAAGCTAAAATTGAATATTTACCTTTTCAACAGGGAGATTTAATGCATACACTTTCTGATATTTCAAAAGCAAAAAAAACGTTAAACTACTTTCCACAAACTTCTTTTTTGGATGGTATTGATAAGTTTTATAAATGGTATAAAAACAACGCTTAGATAATTAGTCCGTGAACAAAATTAATATACTGCTTATAAAAATAGATGTTTTCACAAGTGCTAATAATTAAAATTAATTATGAATAAAAAAGGAGTAATTTATACCGCAGGAGGAATGCAACGATATGTTGATGAAGCAATATACTCTGCTAAATCATTGAAAAAACACAATCCCAATGTAGGAACTACGCTTTTTACAACTACAAAAGATGTAAAAAGCAAATCTTTTGATAATATAATTTATCAAGACCCCATTAAGCACCCGCAAAAATATAAAGTAGAAAACATGATGAATTCGCCCTACGATTTTACTGTTTTTCTTGACTCCGACACTGAAATTAAAGATAATATTGAAGAGCTTTTTGATTTTTTATTGGTTTATGATATGGGTGTAACCAACAGAGTTATGTGTAGATGGTTTCCGCCTCCAAAACCAACAGAATTTATTGATTACATAGACCATAAATGTTATAACGGAGGTTTTTTACTTTTCAAAAAAAATGATAAGGTTAAAACTTTTATAGACGCTTGGGCAGAAAAAATGAAATTAAAAGACGACACAATTACTGGTATGCCGATAGGAGACCAGCCTCCGCTAAACGAATTGTTTTTTGAAGAAGATTTACCTTCTAAAATAGGATTAAAATATGTAATTTTGCCAAATAAAATTTATAATGCTCGTCCTTGGCTATGGAATCAAGCCAAACAAGATGGCGATTATAAAAATATTAAAATATTTCATGCAAGAGGGCTTAATGAAAAATATAGACAAATTAAAATACTGATTAGAAAAGCAAAACATAAATTTTTAGGACATTATTAACCACAAAAAAATGCCAATAGATAATATAAATAAATTTATTTTTATTCATATTCCAAAAGTTGCAGGAACAAGTATAGAGAAGGCATTGAATATTTATGGTAATCACTCTGAATATTCTTTTGAATTAGCTTTTGGACGATATGAAACAAAAAAGGAGGTTTTTGCTCTTTAACATATTTCTGTTATCCAGTTAATTAGTTTAGGTATATTAAAACAATCCGATTTAATGAAATATTATTCTTTTTCATTTGTCAGAAATCCTTATGACAGGGCTGTTTCTGATTATAAATGGCAAAAGAATGTCAGAAAACAAAATTACAATTTTAGAACATATTTGAAAAATGCTTATAAAATATGTAATCAATATGAGTCAAGTAAAAAAATAAATTATGAAAACTGTCATTATGTTCCTCAAACTTGGTATCTTTTTAATGAAGAGAACAGAAGTGTAGTTGATTTTATTGGAAAATATGAAAATCTTCAGGCTGACTTAGAAAGAGTTATTTCTAAGTTAAAAATCAACTCAAAACTTCTGAAAAATGAGAATAGAGGAAAGATAATGCCTTATTTTTTTTATTACTGGGATATACGGAATTATTTCTTAGTTAAAAAAATATACAAAGATGACTTAAAAAATTTCAATTATAGTTTTTTTAAAAGCAATGTATTAAGAATATTAATAAAAAGGATATTGTCTAAATTAAAGAAATAAATGTCTAAAATATCTGTAATAATTCCCAACTACAACTGCTCGCAGTGGCTACCCAAAGTTATTGATAGTTGTCTAATTCAGAAGTATTTACACGAAATTATTATTGTTGATGACCACTCAACAGATAATAGCTGGGAAATATTATCCGAGTTGCAAAAACAAAACTCTGAAAAGATAAAAATATTCAAAAATGTAGAAAAAGGCGGAAATAATGCTCGTAATTATGGGTTCTCAAAATCTACAGGAGATTATATTCAATGGCTTGATGCCGATGATTTTCTTTTAGAAGGGAAGTTTGAAAATCAGATTAAAGCATTTGAGCAAAATATTGAAATAAGTGTTGTTTATTCAGATTGGTATATGGATTTTTATGAAAATAATTCTAAATTTACTAAAAGAGAAAGTTTTAATCAACAAAAATACAATGATTTTTTATTTGAACTACTTTCAGATAATTGGTCTGCGAATAATAGCTATTTGTTTAGTAGGGAGATTTCACAAAAACTACACAACATAAAAGCATGGAATCCTGAAACAAAAGTAGGACAAGACCGAGAATATGTTACCATGGCAGCTTTGCTTGGAGCAAAATTTTATTATACAAAAGGTTTTTTTTGTATTTATAATCGTTGGAATATTAATTCTGTCTCTTCTATGGATTTTAATCAACGACTTGTATATCAATTGCAATTAGAACAAAAATTCAGAAATAAAATACTTCAAAACAATTATCCAAAAAAAATAAGAAATAAATACTTTGCTGCTCTCAATGCTCACACTCTGAACGCATGTTTCTACAATCCCAAACTTACTATCTTAAATAAATTTTCTTTTTTTAATATCAAATGGAAAATAATTCATTGGAAAAAACACCCGTTTATTTCACTTATTTACACTTGGCAACATCTTAAATATTTCACCAAAAATAATCAAGAAGAATAAAAAATCACATAAAATTTAATCAATCAAACGAAACATTTTTATAAAATGTTTCGTTTTTTTTTGATAAAAAAATAATTGTAAAAAAATATTGCAAATTCCTTGCGTAGGAATTTTAGAAATATACTTTTGCAAACTTTTTGTGAAAATTATCATTACATGTAAGATTATCCATAATAAAAAGATAATCAAATTATTAAACCACTTTAAGATTTGTAAAAATGTCATTAATAACAAAAGAAAAATTTCTATCAAAAGAATGGTTTTTTGCCTATTCTTCTATTCTTGTAGGAACATTAATTATGGCTGCAGGATTTGTATTTTTTATAGCTCCATACAAGCTCGCTCCAGGTGGAGTTTATGGTGTCGCTATTGTAATTCATCACCTTACGGTAGGCATGTTTGATTTTATGCCAAATGGCTTGCCTATTGGTCTTACGGCTTTAACTATGGATATTCCGTTGGCAATTATTGGCACAAAAATTCTCGGACCTCGTTTTGGTGTAAAAACAGTTGTAGGATTTGTATCTACGGCAGTTTTTGTGGATTTATTGGAGTTTTTTTGGGGAAACAAAGCATTTGTAGAAAACGACCCTTTATTGTCGTCTATTTTTGGAGGAGTGCTTGTGGGCGTAGGACTTGGACTCGTTTTTAGAGCAAGAGCAACTTCCGGCGGAACGGATATTGTAGCTATGATTATTGAGAAAAAGACCAAACTTCCTCTCGGGCAATTAATGATTTACGTAGATTCTGCCGTTGTTCTTATTACATTTGTTGCTTTTAAGGATTGGAATATACCACTTTACTCGCTAATAACTATTTTTGTAACAGGCAAAGTTATAGATGTTATTGTTCAGGGAGCAAGCACAAAAAAAGCAGTATTTATTGTTTCCGACCAACACGATGCTATACGAAATAAGATTATAAAAGACCTAAATAGAGGTGGAACTTTTATAAAAGGAGAAGGAATGTATCATAATAAAGAAAAAAATATGATATACAGTGTTTTGAGCAGAAGGGAGTTCGAAATTCTGAAAAATCACATTAGGCAAATAGACCCCGAAGCACTTATAACTGTATTAGATGCAAGAGAAAGCATTGGTCCAGGATTTAAGTCTCTGGATGAAAGTTAATTATATATTCAGTCAGAAAGAATAAATTAGCGAGCTCTTTATTGTAAAGTTGCTCGCTTTTTGTTTACTTGAATTGTAATACAAATATTTTGTTTACAATATTTCATTGGTTCTTACAAAAATTCAGAAATTATTCAATTAAAAATTAAAAATAATCGTATCTTTGTGGTTTTTATGAAAAAAATAAAGAAATCTATTTTTATATGATGAAAAAATTGCCACCAGCACAAGATGTAGAAACGGTAAATATTCTTAGGGCTTTAAATAAAGCAAGCCGAAAATTAGCCGAACTCAAAGGTGTTACTGCATCTATTCCAAATGAAGAGATTTTAATAAATACTTTGGGACTTCAATAATCTAAATATAGTTCTGAAATAGAGAATATTATAACAACACAAGACGATTTATTTAGAATGTCGGTTGATAGTTCTTTTAAAAATGCTGCGGCAAAGGAAGTTATAAATTATACCGAAGCACTAAAAAAAGGTTATAAATTAGTAAAAACACACGGATTATTAACAACCAACTATATAAAAGAAATTCAAAAAAGACTTGAACAAAACAAACCAAATTTTAGAAAAATACCTGGCACTGTTTTAAAAAATAACGAAGGCGAAATTGTATATACTCCACCACAAAGCTACGATGAAATAGTAGATTTAATGTCTAATTTAGACAAATATATAAACGACAGCGAATTTCAAAATATAGATCCACTGATAAAAATGCCAATTATTCATTATCAGTTTGAAAGCATACACCCTTTTTACGATGGAAATGGAAGGACGGGTAGAATTTTAATGTATTGTATCTTGTTCAACAAGGACTTCTTGATATTCCTGTTTTATATTTGAGTAGATATATAAATCAAAATAAAATAGAGTATTACAAACATTTACAACAGGTTAGAATAACCAATAATTATGAAGATTGGATTATTTGGATGTTAAATGGAGTTGCAGAAACAGCCGAAAATACAATTGAAACAATACAAGGAATAAAAGAATTAATGACGGATTATAAACACCGGATAAGAGACAAGCATTATTTTTATAGTCAAGATATTGTCAATAATTTATTTAAGCATCCATATACAAAAATAGAATTTGTAGCAAGAGACTTAAATATTTCAAGGCAAACAGCAGCAAAATATTTGAATAAACTTACTGAAACTAATTTTCTTGAAATAAAAAAAAAAGGAAGAAGTAATTATTATATGAATATGCCATTATTTAATCTTCTGCAAAATGTTAATGCTAACGAAATAAATAATATTAAACAAAATAATGATTCACATATAGTTCAGACCTCTAAAATAAACAATCAAAATTAAAGCAAAACGCCTGACTATCAAAGAATTAAAGATTTTACAGTAAAACTGGACATTGCATTTTAACTCCTTTACAATCGCTTAAATAAAAAACTTTTACAACAAAATAAAAACAATCCAAATATAAGAGCATAAACATACAATTTTCAGAAAAAATGAAGTTTAAAATTTAGAAAAAGTCAAATTTTATGTATTTCGCAAAAACAAAGAGCGTATTGTCTTAAAAATCAGTAAATTATAGAGATGTCCATTTTTTTAGCACTGATTTTTGAGGTCTGTAGTTGAAGATTATCTAAAACAAAGTAAAAAATTCTAATATAAAAAACCTGTTAAATTAATTGCGAAATCTTAACACATCAGAAGAACGTGTTAAGTTAATTGCGAAATCTTAACACATCAGAAGAACGTGTTAAGTTAATTGCGAAATCTTAACACATCTAAAAAACGTGTTGAATAAAATGAATTATTTCAACACATCAAACTAATGAGTAAAATAAAAAACATTTTAATTTTTGACTAACCCCAACCTTTAGGTTGGAAACAAACCATATAAATGAAAAATATAAGAAACTTCTGCATAATTGCACACATAGACCATGGCAAAAGCACACTCGCCGACCGTTTATTACAAACTACTGGAACTGTAACAGGCAAAGAAATGCAAGAGCAAGTGCTTGATAGCATGGACTTAGAACGAGAACGTGGAATTACCATAAAAAGCCACGCTATCCAAATGAACTACGAATACGACAACGAAAAATATACGCTAAACTTAATAGACACTCCCGGACACGTAGATTTTTCTTACGAAGTTTCTCGCTCAATTGCTGCTTCGGAGGGAGCTTTACTTATTGTAGATGCTACACAAGGTATTCAGGCACAAACGCTTTCTAATTTATATATGGCAATAGAAAACGACTTGGAAATTATCCCTATTCTAAATAAAATGGATATGCCAGCCGCAATGCCAGACGAAGTAAAAGACCAAATTGTAGATTTACTCGGCTGTAATCGTAGCGAAATTATTGAGGCAAGCGGAAAAACTGGTCTCGGTGTTGATGAAATTCTTGAAGCAGTAATACTACTTGTTCCTCCTCCAAAAGGAGACCCAGAATTGCCACTTCAAGCCCTTATTTTTGACTCCGTATTTAACTCATATAGAGGGATTATTGCTTATTTTAGGATTTTTAATGGTTCTATAAAAAAAGGAGATAAGGTGAAATTTGTAAACACCGATAAAAAATATGAAGCAGATGAAATAGGAATTTTAAAACTCGGAATGGAGCCGCGAGATGAGCTAAAAACTGGCGACGTAGGTTATATTATTTCAGGAATAAAACAAGTTTCGGAAGTGAAAGTTGGAGACACGGTTACTCATGTGAAAAATCCGTGTAAAACTATAATTGCTGGTTTTGAAGAAGTAAAACCAATGGTATTTGCAGGTGTCTATCCAATAGATGCCGAGGATTACGAAGATTTACGAGCTTCTTTGGAAAAATTACAACTCAACGATGCTTCGCTTTCGTTTCAGCAAGAATCTTCTGCCGCACTTGGTTTTGGGTTTCGTTGTGGATTTTTAGGATTGCTCCACATGGAAATTGTCCAAGAAAGACTTGATAGAGAGTTTAATATGAATGTGATAACAACTATTCCGAATGTTAGCTACAAAGTTCACACCAGGCAGGGCGATGTTTCTGATGTTCACAATCCTTCTGGTTTGCCCGAAGTAAAATTTATAGACCATATTGAAGAACCATATATTGATGCACAAATAATTTCGCAAACAAAATATCTTGGTGGTATAATGACTCTCTGTTTGGACAAACGAGGAATTCTCGTAAAGCAAAATTTTCTTGCAGGCGACCGTGTCGATTTGAGTTTTGAAATGCCTTTGGCAGAAATAGTTTTTGATTTTTATGATAAGCTAAAAAGTATCTCAAAAGGTTATGCTTCTTTTGATTATCAACAAACAGATTTTAGAGAGTCAAATTTAGCAAAATTGGATATTCTTCTCAATGGCGAATCGGTAGATGCACTTTCAATGCTTGTGCATGAGGAAAATGCTTACGATATGGGCAAACGAATTTGCGAAAAATTGAAAGAATTAATCCCACGTCATCAATTTGATATTGCTATTCAAGCCGCAATTGGTGCAAAAATAATTGCTCGCTCAACCATAAAAGCCGTTAGAAAAGACGTTACTGCAAAATGCTACGGTGGAGACATCACCCGTAAGCGTAAACTTATTGAAAAACAGAAAAAAGGTAAAAAGCGAATGAAACAAATAGGACAAGTAAATGTTCCGCAAAAAGCATTTTTGTCTGTTCTTAAATTGGATTAATACAATTTGCGATTTTTGATTTACGAAGGACGATTTTACACCAGATAATTTTAATAAATTTTATTTTCAATATGTATAAAAATAAATAATGATAAAAGTAAAAAAAGATTATAATGATATTCCGTCTATTCTTTTAAAAGAAAAAACGAGAGCAAAATTGAATGAAATTATTGTTCTAAAAAAGGCTACGACAAATATTTCTTATTTTTATCACAATAAAGAAGTTGTAGATAAGTTAAAACAGATTTATCATAATAAGTGTGCTTATTGTGAAACTTCACTAACTACTACACGTGGGGAAATAGACCAATTTAGACCAAAAAGCAAAGTAACCGAAAATAAAAAACATCTTGGATATTACTGGCTTGTTTTTGAATGGAGTAATTTATTGTTATTATGCCCTGTTTGTAATAGGAATAAAAAGACCCACTTTCCCATTGAAAATGAGATTAATAGAATTTATGAACCTATTTTATCTGAAAATCCCACTTTTACAAAAGAATTATTTCTTGCAAACAAATCTCCGTTAATTGATGAAGCTCCCTTATTATTAAATCCAGAAATTGATGAGCCAAAAGAACATCTTTATTTTACAAAAGACGGTATAATTCATGGAAAAACAGAACGAGGGACAAAAACAATAGAAATTTTAAGACTAAATAGAGCCGCACTTATACATAACAGAGGGAAAATAATTAAGGATATTGATAATTTATTACAAAATTCGTTATATTTATATATTCAAAGTAAGAAAGGTGAAACTTCAATCATTCAATATTTGAATTTTGTTTTTGATACAATAAAAAAGAAATCACTACCTGAGTCCGAATATTCTTTGCTCGGATATTCTATGTTAAATAACTTTGAAGATTTTTTTGTCAATAATTTAGATGAAGATAATATAAAACAATTACTGAAAAAAGCATTCCACTATTACACAACAAAAATTGAACTGATAAAAGAATTTTCGGAACAAACTTATCTGGATAAAAATCAAATATTACCTTATGCAATAAAACAAATTCAGATAGAAAATTTTAGGGGGATACAAAAAACAGGAATAAGTAACCTACCCATAGACACACAATGGATATTTTTTGCAGGAAATAACGGAGCGGGAAAAACATCTGTATTACAGGCTATTGCTCTCGGATTGTGGGGACAAGCAGATACATTAGATAAACAATTTGGAAATAGCAATATTGGAATAGAATTAACAAACAAAGAACAAACAATAATTAATAATCTTAAAAGCAATACAAATTTTACAAAACAAGAAAATTTTGTTGCTTATGGTCCATCACGTTTAACAATGCAATCTGCATCTTCTGATAACGCTGATATAGAAGAGAATAGCAAGACATATAATATTTTTAATGATGATGGCATGTTACTTAATATTGAGTCAGAACTTAGTCGTTGGAGTCAAATAGATAAGTTCAAAAAACGATACGAAGATACAAAAATATTATTAATAGAAATATTAAATATAAAAGATATTAAAGTAGATGAAAAAAACTACAAAAAATTATTGTATCAAGAAAAAGAGGAGAATAGTAAAAAGGCTTATGAATGGTTGGAATTTAAAAATCTTGCTTCTGGATATAGAAGTTTAATTGGAATGATTGGAGATATGTTGCTTCGTTTTTATAAAATAAAAGTTAACGAAAATAAAAACCCAAAAAATATAGAAGGAATTGTTTTAATTGATGAATTAGATTTGCATTTGCATCCAAAATGGCAAAAAAGATTAGTAGAAGAATTAAGTTCAAAATTCAAAAAAATTCAATTTATTGTTTCTACGCATAGTATAATTCCATTGCTTGGTGCTCCTCAAAATTCAATTTTTATAAAAGTAAATAGGAATATTGAAAAAGGAATATTCTTAGAAAAAATAGACTTAAATATAAAAACTCTTTTACCTGAAACACTATTAACATCTGAACTATTTGATTTTAAGAATATAACACATAAAGACTTGGGCGATTTTTCAACCTTGCAAACTGAATATACCTACGATGAATTATTATTTAATAATGAGGTTAAGCGAAGATTAAAAAAACATGCAGAAAAAGAAAATTATCCAACTGATTTATTTGAATAGTTTATGATAAAAGTAAAAAAAGGTGTATCACCAGAATATTTGTTAGGCGATACAGTAAAAAAAAGAATACAAAAAGCATTAAAGGAGAAGAATAATCACGATTTTCAAACTTATTATTATGGTAATAAAAAAGAAGTAAAACCTATTCTTAAAACTATTTACCATGATAAGTGTTGTTATTGTGAACGAAATACTGAAGGAGGTGTTGAATTACAAATTGAACACTTTCGTCCTAAAAAAACACCAAAAGAATGTAACGATTTTGACAACCATTTTGGATATTATTGGCTTGGATACGAATGGGATAATCTACTTTTAAGTTGTTCTACTTGTAATAAATATAAAGGAAATAGCTTTCCTATTGAAGATGAAAATAAAAGAGTAAATGAACCTATTTTAAACAAAAATGGAGAGCTAATAATTGAAACCTGCAAATCTAAGAATCCCCCTTTAATTAATGAAAAAGCACTTTTATTTAATCCAGAGTTTGATAATGCTTTTGAACATTTTAAATTTGAATCAGATGGTTTTATTAAAAGCAATACACAAAAAGGAAAAACAACAATTGACTTATTAAAATTAAATGATCCTCCTTTACTAACGGCAAGAAATAGAATTGTTAATGATTTTGTTAATGTTTTTATTTTAAGTTTATTAGATTATAGAGAAGACCTTGAACCAAAAATATTAAGGCGAAACTTTAAAAGGAATTTTACAAATATCAAACACAGGCGAAAACGTTCTGAAACACACACTTTTTTTTCATATTGGTTTTATGCTAATTTTGAAATTTTTATAATAAATAAACACGAAATAGAAAATATTGATAAAGAACAGATAATCAAAGCATATAACCAATTTATAAAAGGAAGATTATAAATATTTTTATTATCAACTCAATCTTTCAACCTAATTTAAAAACCAAAAGACACAAGCAAAAGGGTGCTATTGTTCAAAGACAAAAAGCGTTCTTCGCTGTTCTTAAATTAGATTAAAAAATGACCTTTTTTTATAATATATCTTTAAAAATATACTATTTATTAGTATTAATTGTTTCGCTTTTTAATAAAAAGGCAAAGCAATGGATTGATGGTAGGAAAAATATTTTTGAAAAAATAAAAAAATCGGGAGCTTGTGAGACAAAAAATATCTGGTTTCACGTCTCTTCGCTTGGCGAATACGAACAAGGTTTACCTGTTATTGAAAAAATAAAATTGAAATATCCAAATCATAAAATAGTTCTCACATTTTTCTCCCCCTCTGGCTACGAAGTTAAAAAAAACAGCAAAACTGCCGATTATATTTTTTATCTGCCAAACGATAGCCGAAAAAATGCCCGCAAATTTATAAAACTTATAAATCCCGAATTATCTTTTTTTGTAAAGTATGATTTCTGGTATCATTATCTAAACCAACTAAAAAACAAACAAATACCTACTTACATATTTTCAACAATATTCCGAAAAAAACAGTCTTTTTTTAAATGGTATGGGGCTTGGTATAGAAAAATGCTTCATCTTTTTACACATATTTTTGTGCAGAATGAAGAATCAGTTGTTTTACTAAAATCTATTGGAATTGAAAATGTATCCATAGCAGGAGATACCCGTTTTGATAGAGTTATAGAAATTTCGAAAGAGTCTAAAAACTTTGAAATTATTGAAACATTTAAAGATAATAAATTCGTAATTGTGGCTGGTAGCACATGGCAACCTGATGAAGATATTTTAATAAAATTTATAAATAATAGAAAGGAAAATATCAAATTTATTATTGCTCCTCACAATATAAAAGAGGAAAATATTAAAAGAATATCTAATTCATTAAAAGTTAGTTATAAATTATATTCTAAATCTAAGATTGAAGGTATAAAAGACTGTAAAGTTCTGATAATTGATAATATTGGAATGCTGTCATCTATTTACAAATATGGAGAAGTTGCATATATTGGTGGAGGATTTGGAGTAAGCATACACAACACTTTAGAAGCAGCAACTTACGGAATGCCTGTTGTTTTTGGACCAAATTATCATAAATTTCAGGAAGCAAAAGATTTACTTAAATTAAAAGCCGCTTTTTGCATTGCTAATTACAACGACTTTGAGAAAGCTACACTTAATTTGTTTAGCAATAATGATTTACTTAAAAAAACTTCCGCTGTTGCAAAACAATATGTGCTTAGCAAGAGAGGTTCTACCGATAAAATAATTGACAAAATATAAAGAAATATATAAAAGTAAAATAGCAATCTAAGAAGCTAAAAAATAGGTTTATAGCAATAATTATAAAATCAAATAAAAATAAAACTTTAAAATTATTTTTATGATAAAAATATTCTTTTTAACTTTACACTCAAATAAATTTTAACATTTTATACAACAAAATTAATAATATGAAAAAATAAAATAGCAATTCAAAAATATTTAAAATAAAAAGCGTTTAGCTTACTTTCTTGTGTCAGAAATCTGGTAAATTTTAACACTAACAAGAAGTAAGAGGGATGCTCACGCTTATGGCGTGGGCTGTTCTTATTTGTTAGTGTGGGTTACCAGAACCTCTGATACGGATAAGAGTTACAGATCCCACGCTTTTTCTATATTCAAATTTTATTAACGCTTTTGTTTGGGACTTTGGAAAGCAATTTAATATTTATTTGATATGAATAAATTAATTTCAATTATTACATTTATTGTTTTAATGAATGTGATTAGTGTAGGTGGATTTGCAGCAGATAGTTATGTTGAAGGAGACACAATCCCACCAGCGAGTAAAAATGTTGAAGGAAATTTTGTAACCTTGCCAGCAGGCACCTCAATTCCAATTGAAACAAGTTCAATGATTACTTCTGAAAATACAGTTGTAGGACAACGAGTTAATTTACGAGTGAGTTATGCTGTAAAAGTAGGACGTGAGATTGTTATTCCTGCAGGTTCGCAAGTTAGAGGAACTGTTGTAAGTGTAAGAAAACGAAAAGATGCTGGACGACCTGGTAAAATAACAATTAAAGCAGAAAGTGTGCAGGCAATTGATGGATCGCAAGTTCCACTTAATTCGGAAAATTTATCACGAAAAGGTAAAAGTAAAGCTGGATTAGCATGGGGATTAACAATAGGAGCTTTTCTTTTATTCGTTTGGTTTTTGATAGGTTTATTAAGTCCATTATTTTTATTAATAAAAGGTAAAGATGCAATAATTCCAGCAGGAACAAGCATTAATGCAACGACTTATAGTAATACCGAAATACAAATAGATTAGATTTTTTAATTTTATAAAAAAAAACGAATAATATTCATAAAACTTGAAAATTATTCGTTTTTTTTTTATTTTTGCAGAAATATTTTTTTATTATGTCAATAATAGAAAAAACACACATCGTAAATTAAATTTAACACGAAACTTTTCAAAATGAAAGATTATAATGTAGAAAAACGAGTAAAAGAGCTACATGAAAAATTAGGTAAAATAACTCAAAATAAGACAACAACATCGGTTGGAATAACGAAAGAAGAAATAGGAATTGTTGGTTCAAGCGAAGGCAGATTAAGAAAAACTGTAAAAAAAGCACTATATGATTTTGAAATTGAAGCAAAAGGAAAATCGGGAAAACATGCAGAAGAATATGTAATAGAAGAAGCCGAAAATAAAAAATTAACTCTTACAGAGATTGCAGCAAGCCGTCCTATTTGTATTGATTATCAAAAAATAATTGAAAAAAAAGAAATAAAAACACAAACTTCTTTTAGTGGTAAAAAATCAAAAAAACGTAATTAATTATGAATAATACAACTATTGAAAATGTTCATCAAAGGTTAATAAAATTACCTTTTTATCATCAGCTTACATTTGTTTATCTATTATCAAAACGATTATTTCCAAATTATTTGATATTTAATAAAAAAGAAAAATGGGGTAATCCAAATTTGTTACAAAACGCAAATAATATATTAGAAAAGATGATTGTTTCACAAACAGACGTTGAAATTAATATTGAGCAGATAACAGAAGAACTTGATAAGATAACACCTGATACAGATGACTTTGCAGGTTTTTTAACTTCATTAGCACTTGATGCCTGTGCTTCCTTAATTGAAGGATTTGCATTTATTACAGATAGAGATAATCAACGCTTACAAGATATTAGCACTTCTGCACTTGATTTGACACAAATGTATATTGAATTTGAAAACAATACAGATTCTGATGATTATTGTTTCGAAAATAAATTATTTGTAGAAGAATTAAAATTTCAATTAAATGTGGTAGAACTTTTGGAAAAACAAAAAGTAATAGATGAACGTTTTTTAACCAATAGAATAATAATAAAAAGTAAATTAGGCGAATTGATAACAGGAATAACACTCGATGGATTAAAAATTAGCAAAATAACAGACGTAAACCAGGTTATTGATAGTTCTGTAAAATTTGATAAAGAAATACAAGAATGGATAAAAAAAGATAATATCAACCTTAGTGAATTAATTCCCGAATTAGTAAGTAATTTTTATCAAGCAATGAAAAAGATACAAAATAAAGCCGCTTTTTAAATTTATTGAAAAAAAAGTTGCTAACAAAATTTTGAACACCCTACTTTTTAAGAATAAATTTATTGTAAGCAATTAGTCCAAAAACAGTTACCAGTCCGATGGCAGTAAAAACAAACCATATATTGTCGGGATTGTATGAGTTCCACAAATGACTTGTTAGTTCTGTTTGAGACATGCCTAATTTTTCGCAGGCGAGGTTTGTAAGGTCTGTTTGTGTAAAATTGGCGTTAATCTCAGGAACGTCCCAATTATTTTTTGCAAATTCTTTTTTTATAATTCCTATTTTGTCCGACATTGCTCCGTAAACATTTCCTGATAGTATTCCTGCAAGAAAATTTCCTCCTGCTACGGGTAAAAACGACATGCCCATATACATGGCTTTTTTATTCTTTGGAGCAATATGTCCAATATATTCGGTTATTTTTGGTGAGCTTGCCATTTCTCCAAAAGCAAAAATCAATATCGCAAGAAAAACAAAAAACGGACTGTTAAACATAAACATAAGCCCAAGCCCCACGGCTGCAACAAAAATACCACTAATCATTGCGTTTATTGCTTTCCACTTCATAACCAAAGAAGAAATCATAATTTGAAAAATGACTATAAAAAGTGCGTCAAAATTTAAAACCATTTCAGGAGCAACTACACCTTCTGGAGTGCCAATTATTGAAGCAAGGAATGGCGATACTTTATCTATAGCATCATACAAAACAGTTGTGTCCATCCACTGTGTGATGAATACGGGTAGCGTGAAAAACAATTGCATATACATTGTCCAAAAACCAACTATAAGCAATAAAAAAAGTATAAATTTCCAGTCTTTAAAAACTGTTACAATATTGAAAAATATTTTTTTTACGCTTTCTGAAAAATTTTCTTTTGTTTCGTCTTTTGCAGGTTCTTTGTAGAGAAATAAAACAAGCAATATATTTATTCCAATTGCTGCCGCTGACGAATAAAATACATAATCCCAGCTGTTTTCTCTTAATTTTGAAGCAACAAAAGGTCCTATCAAAGCACCCAAATTTACCATCATATAAAAAATTCCAAATCCAATAGATGAGGTTTCTTTTGTAGTTGTTTTAGAAATTGTTGCAGAAATTATGGGTTTAAATATTGCTGCTCCAAGTCCTACTATTCCAAAAGCTATAAAAACTGATGAGTAGGTTGTCATCTGCCCCATAAGCAAATAACCAATAAAATAGAGAACAAATGCAATAAGTAAACTTTTTTTGTAACCTATTTTGTCAGAAACAGCTCCTGTGAAAACTGGTAAAAAATAAACCATTGATGATATTATTCCCATCAGCATTCCTTTTTCTACTTGCGAAAAGCCCAATGCTCCTGTATCTAGTGGGTCTGTGAGATATACTGCAAGCACATTAAAAAGTCCATACCACGACCAGCGTTCAAAAAGTTCTGCCGTATTGGCAACCCAAAAAGTTTTTGGGAATTTTTTAAAAATATTCATTGTTATACTAAAAAAGGTTTATTTTTTTATTCGTTTATTTGCTTATTAGCTTGTAAGTAGGTAATCATATATAAACGCCACTTTTTAAGAGGCTATTTTTGTATTAGG
>JAOZQN010000906.1 GCA_029932195.1 Bacteroidales bacterium
TCAAAACCCACCACCACCCACACAAAATATCGACACAAGAGCAGTTACCGATATAGCCAACTGCAAACAAGAAAAACAAACAGTAAACAATACCAATATTTTTTTATTTACCGTGCGATATTGCACAATTTATTCACAATTAAATTTTAATTAATATGAAAAAGTTAAATCTTATTTTAGTATTTATTATGTTGTCTATTACAGGATTTGGGCAAATAATAATTGATTTCGCAGGACAAGGAGCGTCCAGCGAAGTAACCACCGTAGAAGTAGTAAACTTGTCTAACTGCACAAGTATAGAAGTTCTGGGAAACGGGTCTTTAAATTTAACAACAGGAGCAGTAGGTGTAGAAGAGTTTGAGAATTTAGAGAGTAATGTTATTTCCAGTTATCCTAATCCTTTTGGCAATTCAACGAGTATTGAATTTTATGTAAGCCAAAGCGATTATGTAACAGTAACTGTTTGTGATATTGCCGGAAAAGTAGTAGCAAATTATGGCAACGAGTTGACAGCAGGAGTTCATTATTTTGAATTTACTGCCAATAATTTGGGTATGTATTTTATAAATGTTTCGGGAACAAATTTTGTAGAAAGTTCTAAGGTAATTTGTTTGTCTAATAATTCTCAACAAGCACAATTAGTTTATAACGAACAAATAGCCGGAGCAATAACAGAGAAGAGTTATAAAAGTGCCAAAGACGATTTTTCTTTTACCACAGGCGATACCTTAAAGCTAAAAGGAATATCTGGTGATTATGCCACTGTAATGGTTGTAGAACCAACAGTTTCTGCAACTTATACTTTTGATTTTGTAGCTTGCCAAGATAACGATGGCAATAATTATGCAGTTGTGCAAATAGGCGAGCAAACATGGATGGCAGAAAACATAAAAACCACAAGCTATGTAGGCGGTGTTGAAATTCTACATGTAGAAGACGACACAGAATGGGGAGCCCTTGAAGATAATGATGAAGCCAAAGCCTATTGTTTTTACGAAAATGACGAAAATAGTGTTTACGGCGCATTATATACTTATGCCGCAGCCACAAACGGCGATTACTCTGGAACAAGTGTTCAAGGTGTGTGTCCAACAGGTTGGCACGTGCCAAGCGATGACGAATGGAAAGACCTTGAAATGGAACTTGGAATGTCGTCAGATGACGCTAATGGAACAGGCTGGCGTGGAACTAACGAAGGCGGAAAATTAAAATCTACTTGCACGGAACTTTGGAACGGCTCAAACGCAGGGGCAACCAACGAAAGTGGCTTTTTGGCTCTTCCGGGCGGCACCCGCTTCAGCAGCATTGGTTCGTTCAACTACGCTGGTAGCTACGGCGGCTGGTGGGGTGCTACGCAGAGTAGTGGTTTAACTGCTTGGTATCGCATACTCAGCTACGACTCTGCAGAAGTCAGTCGCCTCGACTACGGTAAGTCCTACGGTTTCTCTGTGCGTTGTCTCAGGGATTAGATTATTTGATTATTTAAACCATTGATTATTTAGGGGGTTTGGGTAAGGTGTTAATAATTTCATATTTCATCAAAAAAAGTTCCCCCAGTTTTTG
>JAOZQN010000907.1 GCA_029932195.1 Bacteroidales bacterium
CATAATGCTAAAATTGACCTTAAAAAGTGTCGTTTATATATGGTTAACTACTTATTACTCAAATATCTTAAACACTTGCTCTCACGAGGTCTGCTGCTTCTTGCAAAGTAATTGCCGATTGCACTTTAAGACCTGCGTTGTCAATAAGTGCTTTTCCCTCTATTGCGTTTGTTCCTTGAAGGCGAACAAGAACAGGGATTTTTATATTACCAATTGATTTGTAGGCATCTACAACTCCTTGTGCAACTCTGTCGCAACGCACAATTCCTCCAAAAATATTTATAAGAATTGCTTTTACATTAGGGTCTTTGAGGATAATTCTGAAACCAGCTTCTACTGTTTCGGCATTTGCTGTGCCACCTACGTCAAGGAAGTTCGCAGGATTTCCTCCCGATAATTTAATGATGTCCATTGTTGCCATAGCAAGTCCGGCACCGTTTACCATACAGCCAACGTCTCCATCAAGTTTCACAAAATTCAGTCCATATTTTCCAGCTTCTAATTCTGTTGGGTCTTCTTCGGTAGTGTCTCGCATTGCTGCAAATTCTTTCTGACGAAATAATGCGTCGTCATCTAAATTTACTTTTGAGTCGGCAGCAAGAATTAAGTCGTCAGAAGTTTTGAAAACAGGGTTGATCTCAAACATAGTTGAATCGCTTTTTTCATAAGCTTTGTAGAGAGAGACAACGAATTTGGTCATTTGTTTTAAAGCCTTTCCGTTAAGCCCCAAGTTAAAAGCGATTTTACGTGCTTGAAAAGGTAAAATTCCTGTAGTAGGGTCAATTTCTTCTTTATAAATAAGTTCTGGAGTTTCGGCAGCTACTTTTTCAATATCCATACCACCTTCGGTAGAATACATAATTATGTTACGTCCTGTTTCTCTGTTGAGTAGAACGCTCATATAATATTCTGCAACATCAATTTTGCCGTCTTCGTTTGGGTAGTAAATACTTTGCTCAACGAGTAATTTACGCACTTTTTTTCCTTCGGGACCTGTTTGATGAGTAACCAATTGCATACCAAGTATTTCACCTGCAAATTGTTCTACATCTGCCATAGATTTAGCGATTTTTACTCCGCCACCTTTTCCACGTCCACCTGCATGGATTTGTGCTTTCACTGCCCAGCTTGTAACACCTGTGCTTTCTTGTATTTTTTTAGCTGCTGCTACTGCATCTGCTACTGTTTCGGCAACTATTCCTTCGGGAACTGCTACTCCAAATTTACTAAGTATTTGCTTTCCTTGAAATTCGTGTAAATTCATGTTTTAATTTTTAAATTATATTTTTTGTCAAAATTAGTATCTAATATAATCTTGCTAAAGTAGTTTTTTTATTAATAATTAAAAATCTTTTTAACATTTGCTTAATAATTATCTTATTAAGAATAAATTAATTTATTCTTAAATTATTGATTTATATAGATATATAAGTTGTTTTTGTATTTTAAAAAAAATCATAAAAAAAGCCAAACTTTCATTTTTAATGATAATTTGACTTTTATTGATTTGAGTGTGTAACATATTGGGGGAGTTTAGCTTTTAGCAGTTGGCTTTTGGCGATT
>JAOZQN010000908.1 GCA_029932195.1 Bacteroidales bacterium
TTAATTTTTTAACTTTTTGATATTTAAGATGTTATAAACTCCGAAACTTCAGTTTGTTATTTGCCAATTTTGCAAAAGCACAAAACCAAACAGACACTATACAAATGACACCACAACAATGGGTGGAGTGGATGAATACTTTGCCGTCAGAGCAAATATTAGAAGAAATGACAATTATGACACAAGAACAAGCTGATGTTGCTGGTGATGATTTACTCGTTTTGTGGACTGAAAAAATATCTCAATATGAATTAGATAAAACACGTCAACAAAGAACAAACAACAATGAAACAATCCAAGGCAACAACGAAACAATCCAAGGCAACAACGAAATTATTAAAGAAAAAAACGAAACAATTGCAAAACAAAAACAAGAATTAGAAAGTTATTTTAACGGAACAAACCCCAATGTTCAAGCATTATTGCAAAAAGCAAAGACATTAGCCTCTTTAACCTCTGTTGATGAAGTTTGGGACAAATATGGCGAAACATTGCAAGAATTTAATATTACCAAACAAGATTTAGAACAAAATTAACATTTAAAAATCAATAAAATGGCTCAAAAAAGATTAAATCTCGGACAATCAGATTTTAAAGATATTATACAAAATAACAACTATTTTATTGATAAAACATTACTTGTGGAAGAAGTAATAAATGCACAAAAACAAGTTTTGCTGTTGCCTCGTCCTCGTAGGTTTGGCAAAACTCTAAATTTGTCTATGCTACGTTATTTTTTTGATAAAAATGAACCTGAAAATCTGTTTAAAGACCTAAAAATTTGGCAAACAGAAGAAGATATTAAACAACATTGTTGTAAATATCCTGTAATAAATCTAAGTTTTAAAGACGCAAAAGCAGATACATGGGAAGAGTGTTATGAATTAATAGTTTCTGAAATAGTAATTCTTTATAGAAAACATAGATATTTATTAGAAAATAGTATTTTATACGATGACGAGAAAGATATTTATAATAAAATATTAAGAAAAACAGCAAGTAAATCAGAATACAAAGAAAGTTTAAAACAATTAAGCGAATATTTGCAAAGATACCACAACGAAAAAGTAGTAATTTTAATAGACGAATACGATACTCCAATTCAAGCAAGTCATAATAAATTTTACAAAGATGCAATTTCGTTTATGCGTAGCTTGTTAAGTGGAGCACTAAAAGATAACTCTAATCTTTACAAAGGAATAATTACCGGAATACTCAGAGTATCAAAAGAAAGTATATTTACCGGCTTAAATAATATTAGTGTTTATTCAATACTTGATGATGAATTTTCCGACAAATTTGGTTTTACAGAATTAGAAGTAAAACAAGTTATCAAAGATTTTAATATAAAAACAAACTATTCGGAAATAAAAAAATGGTATGATGGATATAAATTTGGCGAAACTATAAAAATATATAACCCTTGGTCTATATTAAATTTTGTAGTTAGTAAAAATGAAAAATTTAAAACATTTTGGACTTATACCAGTTCAAACGAACTAATAAGAGAACAAATAAAAAAGAAAAATGCAGAAAATATTAGAGAAGAAATATTAAAATTG
>JAOZQN010000001.1:0-10584 GCA_029932195.1 Bacteroidales bacterium
ATATTGAATTAGAGAAAATTAAATAATTATTCATATTTATTCTGCAAATTAATAATAAATTTTTAAATAAAAATATTTTTTTTTAATAAAACTTTTATTAACTTTGTTTTTCTAAATTTATTTATTTTTTAACCTTTTAAATTTTATTTTTTATGAAAAAAAGTGTACTTTTTTTAGTAGCAATTTTATTTAGTTTTTCAATGATGGCTCAAACCATTTATGAAATTCAAGGACAAGAAGATGCTTCTCCTTTCGCAGACCAAGAAGTAACAACTACTGGTGTAATTACTGCGGTAAGAGCTTATGCTGACCCTTACGAAGTTCGTGGTTTTTTTCTTCAAGATGGTGAAGGCGAATGGAACGGAATTTATGTTCATGCAGACATTAATCAAGACGTTGCAGTTGGAGACGAAGTTACAGTAATAGGAACTTGTGTAGAATACTATGATATGACGGAAATTAGCCCTACTACATCAGTAACAATTAACTCTTCTGGAAATACTTTACCTGTTGCAACTACTGTAGCTACTTCCGATTTAGGAGAAAGTTACGAAGGTGTATTAGTAAAAGTAGTTGAAGCAGAATGCACTGCTATTCCAGATGAACATGAAATTTGGACTATTAATGATGGTAGTGGTGATAGTTTTGTTGATGACTGGATGTTTCACTTGGATCCAGATCCAGTTGTAGGAACTGAATATACTATTACAGGTTGTTTAATTTATGATTACAGCCAATATAAAGTATGCCCAAGAGATGCTGATGATGTTGGAGTTTCTGCTTCTATTTCTAACTTAGATAATAGTATTTCAATTTATCCTAACCCTGCTACTGATTATATTACAATCAAAAATGCAAAGCAATTTAACTCAATGACAATTGTAAACATTGCAGGTCTAGTAGTTTATTCTTCTAATAATACATCTACTGTTGAAGTTGCTAACTTCCAAAATGGTGTTTATTTTATTGTTCTTGAAGGAGAAAACGGAACTGTAAGCAGAAAATTTGTAAAATAGTTTTTTCAGACTTCTTAATTTTTTATTAAGTAGCCTGTTTTTTAATTAAAAAAGCGTAAGAAAAAATCTTACGCTTTTTTTGTATTTTTAAAAAATATTAAACATTAAATCAGCTATAGTTAAGCTAACTGTTGTTAGAAAAAAAATAACAAGCACTATCCTAAAGGTCTTTTTGTTTAAAAGAAAAAATTGTTCATTATTAGTATTGTCCATGATATTTTATTTTAAGGTTAAAAAAACAATAAGGCGAACATACGACAAAAAGAACAAAAAGTCAAGTAAAAACATCTTTTTTTTCGTTTTATTTGACAAAATGACAAAAAAACTCCACGAAAAGAATTCAAAATTTAGCAAATTCAAAATTTCAAAACTTATATAGATGAAACGAACCGTCCTACAACTGTTACACGAAGCCGTGAGTTTGCACGCAGATAAAATGTATTTATCCGAAAAAATAGGAAAAAAATGGGTATCAACAACTTTTAAAGAAACTGACGAAAAATCATTGTTTGTTGCTACTGCACTCAATAAAATTGGTTTTGTAAAAGAAGACAAAATTGCACTACTTTCCGAAGGACGAACAAATTGGGTAGCTGGAGAGTTTGGCATATTAAAAAACAATTGTATATCAGTTCCTTTATCTATAAAATTATTACCCGAAGAAATATTATTTCGTTTAAATCATTCGGAGTCGTCGGCAATTATGATTTCTAAAAATAATGTTGAAAAACTTTTTTCTGTTTGGGAAAGACTAGAAAATAAATCGTTCAAATTAATATTTTTGGACAATGATAAAAAAGCAATTTTGGAAATATCAAAGAAATTAGGAATAAAAAAAGACGAACAATTATTTGTTTTTGAAGAACTTATTGAAAAAGGGAAAAAACTTTTGGAAAAAGACAAATCAAAAATGAGTAAAATTGAAGATGAAATATCTGAAAATGATGTTGTTACAATTTCATATACGTCTGGAACTACGGGAAATCCAAAAGGAATTATGCTCACTCATCTAAATTATTGGGCAAATAGCAAAGATGCTTATAATTCTTTTTCAGGTTATTTATTTTACAAAACTCTTATAATCTTGCCATTAGACCATTCATTTGCTCACACAGTTGGAATTTATATTGCTTTACTAAATTACATGACGCTTTATTTTGTTGACGCACAAGGCGGTAATATAAATATTGTGAAAAATATTCCTGCGAATTTGAAGGAAATAAAGCCACAACTTTTGCTCACCGTTCCCGCTCTGACTGGTAATTTTATGAAAAAAATTATTGATGGGGTAGCTAAAAAAGGAGGATTTGCTAATTGGTTGTTCACCAAAGGAATAAATGCAGGAGTTAAACGAAATGGAAATAATTATGAAAAAATAAGTCCACTGACAAAAGCGATAAATTATTTGCCACATAAGTTAGCAGATATGATTGTTTTTAAAAAAGTTAGAGAAATTTTTGGAGGTAAACTTGAATTTTGTATCGGTGGAGGTGCTTTACTTGACATAAAACAACAAAATTTCTTTTTATCACTTGGAATCCCCGTATTTCAAGGCTATGGACTAACAGAAGCAACTCCAATAATTTCATCAAATACACCAAAAAGTTCTAAACTTGGAACTTCAGGCAAAGTTCTTGCAGGTGTAAGTTGTAAAATATTAAAAAGTGACAGCACAGAGGCAAAAATTGGAGAAAAAGGTGAAATAGTTATCAAAGGATTAAATGTAATGAAAGGCTATTTTAAAAATGAAAATGCTACAAATGAAGTAATTAAGGGAGAATGGTTATATACTGGCGATATGGGTTTTTTAGAAAAAGATAATTTTTTGATGGTTGTAGGAAGAGAGAAGGCACTACTAATTTCACAAGACGGCGAAAAATATTCGCCAGAAGAAATTGAAGAAGCAATAATTAACTCGTCTGAATTAATTTCACAATCAATGCTTTACAACGACCATAGCAAAAATACAACAGCAATTATTACTCTTGACAATCAAAAAATTAAAACATTTATCAAAAACAATGAAGTAAAAAATAAAGATGAGCTTTTAGATGCAATAAAAAAATCATTCTATAAATTTGAACAAGAAAAAGAATACCAAGGTAGTTTTCCAAAAAAATGGATACCCGCAAATTTCAGAATAGTAGAAGAACCATTTTCAGAAAAAAATAAAATGATAAATTCTACAATGAAAATGGTTAGATTTAAAATTACTGAAACATATAAAGAATTGATTACAAGTATGTATAAGCCAAAATCTAAAATTAATTGTGAAGAAAATAAAAAAGTTCTTAATATTTTCTTTAATAATTAAAAAAAAGTTATAAATTAGCTGTTTGTATTATTCACTTAATTAGTCAAGTGTAAATCTACTTAACTTATGAAAAATATATCCCAAATAGGCACTGGAAAATTACCAGAAATTACATTTGATTATCTAAAAGGTCTTATAGAAATAAAAGGTCGTTCTATTCCTGAAGATTCAGATGCTCTGTATAAGCCTCTAATAGAGTGGCTTGCAGAATATGTTAGTAAGCCTCAGAAGAAAACAACCGTAAACATAAACTTAGAATATTTTAATTCAAGTTCGGCAAAATATTTAACACGTTTGTTAAATAAATTAACTTATTTAGATACAAACTACGAGTTGGAAACAAATTGGTATTATGTAGATGAAGAAGCTCTGGAAGAGGGTGAAGATTTTGCAGATATTTTAGACTTAAAGATGAATTTTTATTCTGTCTAATTTAGTTTTAAAGTTGAGTCCACTCCGAAAAGCATCTTTTTGCCAAACTCGGCATTGGATACAAATTTTAAATACTCATTTACAATAAGTGCAATGAAACATGCTCATTGTGTTTATAAAATCCGTATCCGCCTTGATTTTCTCAAAAATACACTTTTCGGAATGGACCCAAAGTTCTAAAATAGAAAGTAAAAAAGAAATGGCGTTTTTCACGAGTGCCAAGTGCCTAACGGCATGTTACTTTTGAAATTTTAAAATGCTCATTTACAAGAATAAACTTCAATTCTAAAATTACAAAAAAGCCTTGAAATTGACACCCGTGAAAAATGCCAAAGAACTTATAACTTTTAACGTTATTATGAAAAAAACTCTCTCTATTATACTTATTTTTAGTTGTCTAACAACAATTGCACAACAATTACCAAACCCCGATTTTGAAAACTGGGGAGATTCACATACTGCTGAGGGGTGGAATATTATTGATGTTTTTGGAACTTATTATTCTGGTGAACAAACAAGTGATGCTGCTTATGGTATTAGTGCAGTAAAATTAGAAACACAGTCTATTTTAGGACAAATGATGCCTGGTGTAATCCTGCTTGGAGATATTAACATGGAAACTTTTATGCCAGAAGGAGGAGTAGAATTTGCTGGCAGACCAACAGGAATTAGCTTTCATTACAAATGTAACCCTATGCCAAATGATTCCATGCTAATGTTATTGATGCTAACAAAATGGAATACAGAAACTAACAGCAGAGATACAATTGCAGGAACATTTTTTACACAAGCAGAAGAAATTACTGATTATACAAAAAAAACACTCCCCATAATATATGCTTCCATAGAAGAACCAGATACAATTAATGTTGGTTTTGTTTCCTCAGGTATGACTCCTGTTGCAGGTAGCACACTTTTTATAGATTCTATCACAATGGAATATGGCTTTTTGAACCTTCCTACAATCTGCCTGCCCGCAACCAACGATGATATGCAAAATTTCACTGCAAATTGGTTGCCAATTCCAAATGCGACAAGCTATTATTTGGATATAGCTTACGATCAAGATTTCACAACATATCTTCCTGATTACGAGAATAAAATATTAGTTGAGTTATTTTTTGAAACTACTCATGATATTTCAAATATTGAACCAAATTTATATTATTATAGAGTTAGAGTTGGTTATTTATTGGAGACAAGTGAAAACTCAAATATTATAAAAATAGCAATGACTACAGAGGCTTCTGACGCTTCTAATATTACATACAATTCATTTACAGCTAATTGGTTAGAAGTTTCTGCAGCAACTGGATACCAATTAGAAGTTGCAACTAATGAAAGTTTTGAAAATATTATTGTAAACGAAGAAGTTGGAATTCAGACGAACTACGAGGTTACTGATTTGACAGAAAATACTGAATATTTTTATAGAGTTAGGGTTATTTACAATGATGGAGAGGGAGTTAGTAGAAATTCAAATATTGTTCCATTAACTACTGATAATAACGTTTTTATAAATGGAATGAATAAAGATAATTTTGTTGTTTTTGGTGAAAATAAAAATATAATTATTAAAAATAAAGAATATCAAAATGCAATTATTTCTATATACAATTATACAGGCAAATTAATTACAGAAACCAGTCTAACAAATACAACAACAAAAATACCTGTAAATCAGACTGGTATTTATATTGTAAATATAAAAACAGCGGAGCAAAATATTACCAAAAAAGTATTTTTAGATTAGGCAACTAAAATTAATAATTAGCCAATTTAAACGAAGTTATTTTTTTCTTTAACAATTCAAAAGAATATGAGAATATCGGGAATATTTAATCTTTTTTTGAAGCAGTTAAAGATTTTTTGCGAATAAAGAAAAAACCGAACAAGTTTAAATAGCTAATTATTAGTTTTAATTTGCCTTAACTAACAATCTAAAAATCATTAAATTAGGGATTACTTGATTATAATTATTTAATCTTGTAGTCCCTAAATTTTAATATAGGCAAACTAAAATTAATAATTAGCCAATTTAAGCGAAGTTATTTTGTTCTTTAACAATTCAAAAAATGTGAGAATATCGGGAATATTTAAACTTTTTTTGAAGCAGTTAAAGAGAAAAAGAACAAGTTTAAATGGCTAATTATTAGTTTTAATTTGCCATAAACAACCAAAACCAAAAAAAACATGAAAAAAACACTATTATTAATTTCAGTTTTACTGATAGGAATTTTGAGTAATGCTCAAGAAGTAAAGAAGCAGGAGTTTGAAACAGAAATAAAATCGGCAACAGTATATCTGACTGGTGCAGAAATTATTAGAAATAAAAAAGCAAGTCTAAAACAAGGACGAACAGAACTTATTTTTAAAAATATTTCACCAAAAATAAATTCTAAAAGCATAAGAGTTACAACAACCAACGAAGTAGAAATTCTTAGTATCTCTAGTAAAGTAAATTATTTGACAAAAGAAAAAGAAAAACCAAGAATCACACAATTAAAAGACTCATTATTAATTGTTTCAGAAGAAATACAATTGCTTGCAGACCAAACAAATGCCTACAAAATAGAAAAGGAAATGTTACTTACCAACACCTCAATTGGTGGTGAAGACAACGGAGTTTCTATAACCGCTTTAAAAGAAGCCTCCGATTTTTACAGAACAAGAACAATGGAAATAAATGTGGAACTATCTAAATATAAGCGAGAAACAATAAAATTAAATTCAATATCATATCGTTTAAATAGAGAGTTGAACGAACTAAATGCAAATAATACTTATACTCGCTCAGAAATTATAATTTTGGTGTCGTCGGATAAAACAACAAGTTCAGATATTGAAGTTAAATACTTGGTTCACAGTGCAGGTTGGTCGCCAGCCTACGACATAAAAGCAGAAGATACAGACAAACCCGTTGAATTTATCTATCGTGCGAAGGTTTTTAACAATACAGATATTGACTGGAAAAATCTGAAAATGACTCTTTCTACTGCTGACCCAACTTTGGACGTTTCGCAGCCAAATTTACAGCCTTGGTATCTGAATTACAATACTATAACATACAGTAATAATAACCAACAAAACTATGGAGGAATTGGAAATCAAGGAGAAGGATATACTCAAAATAGAATATCAGATGGAACGGATTTTGGAAATGGAATACAAAATGTTACTGAAAATTATGCTATAATAGAAGAGTCTTATGCCGAAGTAGCTGTTCCTGAATTAAATGCAGAGTTTGAAATAGAAAAACCATACACAATTCCTTCTGATGACAAACCATACTTAGTAGATGTAAACGAACACAAACTACCTGCAACTTTTAAACATTTTGCAGTAACAAAACTGGACAAAGATGTATTTTTGCTCGCAAGAATAACTGGTTGGGAAGACTTAAATCTTGTAGAAGGTCCTGCAAATGTTTATTATTCAGGAACATACTTGGGGCAATCATTCATAAAGACTAGGAATGTTAGCGATACATTAGACTTGTCTCTGGGTAGAGATGGAAAAGTTATTGTAACACGCTCTAAATTAAAAGATTATAGCAAAACTCAATTTATTGGAAACAAAAGAAAAGACACTTATACTTATGAGCTTGTAGCTAAAAATAACAGAAAATCTCCAATAAATATTGAAATTTTAGACCAAATTCCAATTTCTCAAACAGCAGATATTGAAGTTAAAATTTTGGAAATATCAGATGCACAATACAATGAAACAAAAGGAGAATTAAAATGGGAGTTTAAACTTAACCCTGGTGAGATGAAAAGAATAAGATTATCATATTCAATAAAATATCCTAAGAAAAAACAGATTCAGTATAAAAAACAAAAATCAAGAAATGTAAGGTATTTTTAAATAATAGATTGTAGCTACCACGAAAAAATAATAAATCCAAACCAGACCGATCTTAAAGACCTGTCTGGTTTTTTATTTTTAAAAAACAACTTTTTTTTTGTTAATTATATATAAAATAATTATTTTTGATATTCTAATTAATCTTTAAACTTTAATTATTATGAAAAAACTAATCTTTACAATTGCAAGTTTACTAATAGTAGCATTAGTATTTGCACAGTCGCCGCAATCTTTCAAATATCAAGCAGTAGTTAGAGATGGAGGAGGAGAAATTCTCGCAAACCAAACAGTAGGCTTGCAAGTATCAATACTTGAAGGAAGCGAAACGGGGACAGCCGTTTATGTAGAAGAATGGAATATTGAGACCAACGACTATGGTCTGATAAATATAAATATTGGAGAAGGCACAACTGCCGATGATTTTTCGGCAATTAGTTGGGGAACAGCCAATTATTATGTTCAAATTGCCCTTGACGAAACTGGAGGAATATCATACACAGTTATGGGAGCAAGTCAATTATTATCAGTTCCTTATGCCTTGTATTCCAACGAAACAGGAAATATTATACCAAGCCCATGGATTACCGATGACAACGGAATTAATTATAGTAATGGAAATATAGGAATAGGTTCAAACTCAACTGTTAGTAAATTTCAGATTGATGGAACAGGCGTTACCGCAGAAACTCCACTTTTTGAAGTTAGAAATAATGCAGGAGAAGTTGTTTTTGCTGTTTATAATGAAGGTATTAGAATGAATGTTGATAACGCTTCTAATTCACACGACAGAGGAGGATTTGCTATCGGCGGACAAAATCAGAACAAAGGATTGTTAGATTATTTTCAAGTAACACCCGACAGTGTCCGAATCTATCTTGATGAGTCTGCAAAACCGTCAGACAGAGGAGGATTTGCTATTGGCGGACAAAATCAGAACAAAGCAATTACTGGCGAATACATGTTTATCAACACCGATAGTGCAAGAATAACAACTTCGTCGGAAGGTGGTTTTGGTGTGCAAAGAAAAGGAACAACAAAAGAGCAAGGAGCTAACTATCTTAATATTACTCCCGAAAATATGTTTATTGGTCATCAAAGTGGAGACTCTACAACTGCCGAAGGTGTAAATAATACATTTCTTGGCTATCAAACAGGAATTTCAAATACCGATGGAGACAATAATGTATTTCTTGGTTTTAAATCGGGTTATTCAAATATAGGAGGAGGTGATAATGTGTTTATTGGTAACTCTACAGGATTTGATAATCGTAGCGGAACACAAAATGTATTTATTGGATATGCCACTGGTATTTCAAATACAACTTCTTCTCAAAATGTATTTATGGGTTATAAAACAGGTTATTCCAACGAAGACGGAAACTATAACCTATTTCTGGGAAGCGAAACGGGTTACAAAAATATTTCTGGAAATAATAATTTATTTCTTGGAATAAATACAGGTTTTAATAATACCACTGGAGATAATAATGTATTACTTGGGCGATATGCAGGATATTCTAACTCAATAGGAGACAGTAGTGTTATGATAGGAAATAAATCGGGATATTATGAAACAAGTGGAAATAGATTATATATAGAAAACTCAAAAGCAAATGCCGAAAATGCCTTAATCTATGGCGAGTTTGACAACGATAGCCTCCGTTTTAATGCAAATGTAAACGTTGATGGCAATATGTATGCTACAACTTATATTGGTGATGGGTCGCAACTAACAGGTATTGCAGGAGTTACAGGAGGAGTAAGTAATCCTGGAAATACCTCCATTGTTGCCGATAACGATGACAACGGAGATGGAGTTGTAGTGCTTCAGACAGGAACAACTGCTAAATTGACTGTTATTAATAATGGAAATGTTGGTATTGCAACCACTACACCTGCGTATAAATTAGA
The DNA here is from genome assembly GCA_029932195.1 of Bacteroidales bacterium. Classification (GTDB taxonomy): domain Bacteria; phylum Bacteroidota; class Bacteroidia; order Bacteroidales; family JAOZQN01; genus JAOZQN01. The sequence continues at coordinate 9,541 of JAOZQN010000001.1, forward strand.
CGTAAACGGCGATTTGAACTTTACAGGAAGTTTACTTAAAAATGGAGCTCCTTATACAGGAGGTAGTGGTTATTGGGAATATGATAGTGATAATATTTATAATTCAAATTTAGAAAATGTAGGAATAGGAACAGGAGCAGTTGTGAATGCAAAATTACACGTAAAAGGTAGTGGAAGTTCAGATGCTACAACATCATTAAAATTAATAAACTCTAATAATGCCGAACTTTTTAATGTTTTAGATAACGGAAATGTAGGAATTGGAAATTCTGCTCCACAAACCTTACTGCACGTTTTAGGTGAAAATACCAATGATACACCGCAAGAATTTATTCGTATCGACCGTGCTTCTGGCGTTTCTGGTGCTGTTGCTGCAGGAATTTCTTTAACAAATAATACTTCCGACCCAAATACACAAGCACGTATGATTTTTACTCTTTCAAGCGATTCAGATGTTCCTAATGTAAATGTGATGTCGTTAACAGGATTAGGAAATGTAGGTATTGGAAAATTAAATCCTTCAAAGAAGTTACATGTTCTTCAAACGGCAAACGACGGGAGCGATGGAATAATGACAGAAGCAGCATCGCCAGGAGGCAGTGTAACATTATATCATGCAGGAAACGGAACAGCAAGAATAAGAGTTCACGAAACCGATGTTGTTACTATGGAAAACAACGGCAATGTAGGTATAGGAACAATATCTCCTATTGCTAAGTTAGATATTAATGCCGGAAGAACAGGTACACATCCCGCAACAATAAACGGGCTGTATGTTACCGGAAATTTTGATGAAGCTTCTAACGGGGTAGAATTCCGACATTTTAATGGTACGCAAGGAGTAGGTATTGGTTATAATTCAATTTATGCAACGGGAGGTTCTGAAAACCAAAATTTGAATATAATACCCAAAGGAACCGGCAATGTTGGTATAGGAACAACAAGCCCACATCATCTTTTAGATTTAGGTTCATCATTTGGTGCTAAATTGGCATTGTATCAAAATGCAGGAGTAAATGATTTTTATGGTTTTGGAATGTCGGT
>JAOZQN010000001.1:10594-54734 GCA_029932195.1 Bacteroidales bacterium
GGAAATTCATGCTGGTTCAACAGCAGGAAGCACAGCAGAAGCCAAAATGGTAATTAAAAATAATGGCAATATAGGTATAGGCACTACAACCCCAGAAACAAAACTTGTAATAAAAGACGGTAGCAGTATGTATGTTCATATAGGAGCAGATGTTCCGGGAATAGCAGGCGATGCACCAACTGTCGCGTTCTCTCGTTATACAGGGGTAAGCGGATACAACTCTCATTATTACTACCAGACATGATGCTTATACAGGTGGATACGGATTGGCTTTTAATCGAACCGTAGGAGAACACGATATTTTAGATTGGGACGGAACAGGAACACCAACAACAAGCATGTTTGTTGGGTATAACGGAAATGTGGGTATAAACACAACAACTCCAATATACACACTAGCAGTAAACGGCTCAGCAGGAAAACCAGGTGGAGGTTACTGGACAAACTGGTCTGATAAACAATTAAAAGACATAAATGGAGACTACGAAAAAGGTTTAGATGAGATAGTTAAATTACACACAGTAAAATATAAATACAAAAAAGACAATACACTTGATTTGCCAAGCAACGAAGAATATGTAGGTTTTATAGCCCAAGAAGTTCAAGCAATATTTCCCGAAGCTGTAAGTAAAAGCGAAAACGGGTATTTAGATTTGAATGTAAATTCAATTAATATTGCAATGGTAAACGCAATAAAAGAGCTAAAAGAAGAAAATGATAATCTAAAAGAAGAGAACGAAACCTTAAAAACAGAGTTTGAAGACTTGAAAATAAGAATAGAAAATTTAGAAAATAAATAATACCAAACCAGACAGGTCTTAAAGACCTGTCTGGTTTTTATAAAGGGGGGGCTCTAAAAACTCAATATTTATAAAAACAAGCAGTTATATTATCTTTGCTTCCATTTGCATAAGCCGAATTTACAAGAACTTCTGCTAAATTGCTATTTTTATAATTTGCTTCAATAAGTTCTGTAAGTTCTTTTTTAGAAAGATAGTCATGCACTCCGTCAGAAAAAGCGAATAAAATATCACCATGTTCAAGCATATAATGCCCTTCAACATCAATTTTTATTTGGCTAATTTTCTGCCCAATTGCCGAAGTCATAATATTTCTTTTCGGGTGATTCACAGCTTCTTGTTCCGTAATTTCACCTCGTTCAACCATTCGTTGAACAAGCGAATGGTCTTTTGTAAGCTGAGTTAATTTTCTTTTGGAGTAAATATAAACTCTACTGTCTCCCACATTCAAAGTATAAAATTTATTTTCTTTGATAAAGAAGCCAGTTATAGTAGTCCCACAATTCTTATATTCAGGCTGTTTCGTTACCTTCTCCAAGACAAGAGAAGCTGATTCTCTTGTGTTTTTATGCAAAAAATCAGGAATATCTTTAAATCTATTTGTTTCAGAAAATTTATTTTCAAAAAGTTCTGTTATTGTTTTGCTTGCAAAATCGCCATGCCCATGCCCCCCTACTCCATCGGCAACCAAAATCAAACGGTTTCCATTTTTATCTTCCGAAATATAAAAATCGTCCTCCTGATTTTTTTTACGTCCTTTTATAGAATATGAACCTGTTAAAGATACAGTTTCGATATTACTATTTGCTTTTTTTATGATTTTTTTGAGCATAATTTTCTTATTTGTAAAAAATTTAAACAAAAATAAAATAAAAAAATCATTTATACTATTTTTATTATTAAAAATAAATTTTTTATGTTTAGAAATGATGATTTTAAATATTTGCAAAAACTCAGGAATTTGAGTTTTTAGCATTTTTCTGAAATTAAAGAACCCTCATTAATTAATCAATGAGGGTTCTTTAATTTCAAAAAAATGCTATAAGAGCACTCCTAAAAACTCAAAAATCAAGGCTTTCAAAATTCTTAAAGTTTGAGTTTACTCCTGTAAATGAGTATTTTACTAATTTTGTATAACGCAGAGTTTTGGTTTTTTAGGAATGCCCATAAGATAATTGGTTTTCGTAACCATTGATGCTTAGAATCTATTCAACATCAACTGCTTCTACTGTATTTTTTTCTTCATCTGCTTTTTTGTCTTCTTCTGTTACTTCTTCTTTAAGTTCGTCGTCTGTTGGAAACTTTGTTATCATTCTTTTTTCGTGTTTTGTTAATCTCCATACCTGTGGAACTGGCTTTTTTGAATTTGCATTAAAAGCAATAAAAGCGTATCTACGAGCAATATAGGATTTATTTACCGCCCTACGATATTCTCCTTTTTGATAGTGAGAACGTGCTTCTTTCTGAATAATATTGGCTTTATGCAAGCAACCAGTATATATTTCATTCTTCTTCACCTTAACTCCTGTTTCCAACATCACAATATTTGTTTTGTTGATAAACGCTTTTGTTTCTATTTTTGTTGGTTTATTATTTTGTGCAAATAATGTTGCAGAAAATAAAAATACAAAACTTAGTGTAAATACGAGTGTTTTTTTCATTGTTTCTAAATATTAATTTGTTAATAATAAATTACTTATTTCCTTTTTGTTTACCCTTTCTTTTAGGAATTAATCTATTTTCATTATACCATTTTCGTTGGTCATCATCAAGTAGTGCTTTTACGTCTTGGTGCATTTTGGCTGTTTTTGTTACTAAATTTAACTTCTTATCTGCACCTTTTTTCAGATTATCATTAATTGCTGTCATATCAGCAGGATAGGTTTTCATTAACTCATTATGCTTTTTATTTAGCTCTTTAATTTCTTCTCTTAGTGGTTTAGCTTCTTTTTTGTGAGACTCTCTAATTTTCTGAATATCAGCTTTTTGTGTTTCTGTTAGGTTAGGAATTGGCTCTAATTTTTTACCGTTTTGAGCATCTACACTAATTGTTAAAAACATAAAACTTGCAATTAAAATACTTAAAATTCCAATTTTTTTCATAATTTTGTGGTTTTTTGACAGGTAAAACTGTCGATGAATAATTAAAAAAATATTTTTGTAAATATACAAATTCTAACAAAATAAACGTAATAAAAAAACATTTATTTTTTTCAATAGGTATAAACTGTGAGAATAATACATATTGATTAGATTTTGTGAAAAATATTTCACAAAAAAAATAAATCTTAATTAAAAACAATGAAATACTACATAGTTGCAGGTGAGGCATCTGGCGATTTGCATGGAGCAAGTTTGATGCATAGCATAAAAAAACATGATAAAAATGCTGATTTTCGTTTTTTTGGAGGCAATTTGATGCAAAAAGAAGGTGGAACGCTTGTAAAACATTTTAAATCAATGGCATTTATGGGTGTTTTTATAGTGATTGCAAATATTCGCACCATCAAAAAAAATATGAATTTTTGTAAAAATGATATTTTAAATTTTCAGCCAGATATGCTAATTCTCATAGATTTTCCTGGATTTAATTTGAGAATAGCTGAATTTGCACACAATAATAATTTGAAGGTATATTATTATATTTCGCCAAAAATTTGGGCATGGAATAAAAAACGAGCTAAAAAAATCAAACTTTATATTGATAAATTATTTGTAATTTTTCCTTTCGAAATAGATTTTTATAAGAATCTTGATTATAAAGTTGAATATTTTGGCAATCCAACCGTTGATGTTGTAGAAAATGAATTGAAAAATAAAATTACTTTTAATGAATTTATAAAAAAACATGAATTAAATAACAAACCAATTATAGCACTTTTACCCGGAAGTAGAAAACAAGAAATAAAAAAACTGTTGCCAGTAATGCTTCCTTTAATAGATAAATATAAAGATTATCAATTTGTTATAGGAGGAGTATCTTCGCTAGACAAGGAACTTTACCAGAGTGTTTACAAAGATATGGACATTAAAATAATTTTTGACCAAACTTATAAATTATTACAACATTCTACTGCTGCCATTGTTACTTCTGGAACAGCAACTTTGGAAACTGCACTTTTTGATGTTCCACAAGTAGTTTGTTATAAAGCAGGAGCTGTAAGCTATTTTATTGCTATAAATTTTGTAGTAAACATAGAGTTTTTTTCATTAGTAAACATTATTATGAAAAAAGAAATTATAAAAGAACTTTTACAAAAAAAATTACCAGAACGTATTGATAATGAACTAAATAAAATTTTAAATAATAATGAATATCGTTCTAAAATGTTAGAAAATTATCAAAAATTAAAGAATACACTTGGCAAAAGTGGTTCGCCAGAAAGAACCGCTAAATTTATTGTTTTTAGTCTTTAGCTTTTGGCTTTACGCAAAGCGTTGCAAATAAGTATAAAAAAAACACGATAACACGACAACACGACAACACGATAACTCAAAAACACAATAACACGATAACTCAAAAACCATGAAAATACCAGAAATATTAAATAATTCAAAAAAAACGCTCTTTTCTTTTGAACTTCTACCACCACTTAAAGGTGGAAGTATCAAAGATATATACGATGTAATTGATCCTTTAATGGAATTTAAGCCACCCTATATAAATGTAACTTATCATCAGCAAGAAATTGTTTTGAAAAAGCTAAAAAATGGGCTTTTGCAACAAAAAACTGTCAGAAAACGTCCTGGAACTGTGGCAATGGCAGCGGCTATAAAAAATAAATATAAGGTAGAACTTGTGCCGCATTTAATTTGTGGAGGATTTTCAAAAGAAGAAACCGAAAATGCTCTGATAGACCTTAATTTTCTGGGTATAAATAATATACTTGCTTTGCGGGGAGATATTCAAGCAGGGCAAAAAAGTTTTATGAAAGACGACGAAGGGCATAACCATGCTTTGGGACTTGTAAATCAGATTTCGGAACTTAATAAAGGTAAATATTTGGACGACGAATTACACAACAAACAAGCAACAGATTTTAGTGTAGGAATAGCTGGTTACCCCGAAAAACACCCAGAAGCTCCAAACATGGAAATGGATATTATTTACTTAAAGAAAAAAATTGAAGCAGGTGCAGAATTTATTGTAACACAGATGTTTTTTAACAATAAAAAATATTTTGATTTTGTAAAACTCTGCAGAGAAAATGATATAAATGTTCCAATTATTCCAGGTCTAAAACCAATTTCTACTGAAAGTCAGCTCAGTATTTTGCCACGAATTTTTAGTATAGATATTCCCAAAGAATTAACTCGTGAAATAATTAATTGCACAGACAAAAAACACATCAAAGAAGTTGGTATTGAATGGGCTATAAAACAATCCAAAGAACTAAAAAACGCAGGAGTTCCTGTAATACATTACTACACAATGGGAAAATCTACTAATATTCAAAAAATCGCAGAACAGGTTTTTTAATAGTTTTTAGTGAGTTAGGAAAGAGGTTTTTAGGAGTTAGGAAAATTATTTTAAATATAATTATCATATAATAAAATTTAAAGCAATGAAAATTAATAAATTAGTGGTTTTTCTATTATTTGTCATGTCGCTTTCTTTTTTTAATTGCAGTAACGAAAAAACAGTTGAATATGATAATGGTATTTATATTGGAGAAATGAAGGGTGATTTGAAAGAAGGAATGGGATATTTCATATGGAATGATGGGGAGTATTATAAAGGTGAATGGGAAAATGATAACATAGAAGGGCAAGGAACTTATTCGTATGCAAATGGAGATAAATATATAGGTAAATTTAAAAATGACAAATTAAATGGATATGGAATTTACAGTTATAAAGATGGAGATAAATATGAAGGTGAATTTATAAATAATTTAAAAGAAGGTTATGGAAATTATTATTATTCAAATTGGGATATATATGAAGGTGAATGGGAAAAAGGTTTAAAAGAAGGAGATGGTATTTTCTTTTTTGCAAATGGAGATAGGTATAATGGAAAATGGGGTAATGATAAACCTAATGGAAAGGGAACTTTCACTTATTCTGATGGAACAATAGAAAAAGGTACTTGGAAAAACGATGAGTTAATAAAAGAAATGGATTATTAGAAATACAGCATTAAAAATGAAAATAAAATCATCATTTTCAAAAAGCAGAGAGGAAATTGACGATGAGTATAAAATTATACTTTTGGCAAAACTGAATCCTGACAAATTTGAGATACTTTATAATAGGTATTACAAAGATATTTTTGCCTTTATATATACCCGAACCAGCAACGAAAATTTAACCGCAGATATTTGTTCACAAGTTTTTTTGAAAGCAATGCTAAATATAAAAGCATATCAAAATAAAGGTGTTCCTTTTTCTGCGTGGCTGTATAGAATAGCTATAAATGAGGTTAATACATTTTTCAGAAAGACTAAAAGAATAAGAACCATTAATATTGACGATGCAGCAATTGGCTCTTTGGCAGATGATATTGATTTGGAAAATAGGGAGGAAAAATATGATTATATCTTAAAGCAAATCAGTTCTTTGCCTGCAAAATCTATGCAATTGATAGAACTTCGCTTTTTTGAAAAACGCTCTTACGAAGAGATTGCCAAAATACTTAATATATCAGTTTCAAATGCAAAAGTAAAAGTGCATCGTATTATTAGTAAGTTAAAGAAAAAAGCACAAAATACAGCCGAAAATTTTGCATTTTTGGTAATATCATTTTTTGCATAAATAATACATGAAAACAGGTTGCATGTTGCATGTTCCGCAAAGCGATTATTAATTGCGTTTCATAATTTTATTCTTTGCAAAAAGAAATTCTTTTTTCGCTTTGCGTAACTTGCAACCTGTAATCTGCAACCTGTAACACACTCAAATAAAATGGATAAATACAAATTCAATAGAAAAAGGAAAAAACTTTCTGATAAAGAAATTGAAAAACACAAAAACTTTAAAAAATTAAGGGCAAATTACGACATAGCCACAAAATTATATAAAATTAGATTAACAGATCGTAAAAACAAGCGTATCTTTCTGTGGGTTTTGATATTAGCACTAATTATTTACCTTATTTTTTCGTCTAGAGAAGCCACAAAAAACAAAGCACCAGAACAAGATAGTGTGAAAATTGAAAAGAGAATACAAGAAAATCCAAATTAATACGATTTAGTCAAGGCTTCACATAAAGTTAAGCCTTGACTATTTAATTTCAAATAACAAAAAAAAATAATATTTTTTATTCTCCAAGTTGCATCTTAAGTGCTTCGTCCATAAAGTCTTTTTTATCCGAAAAAACTACCCATACTCCGTCTGTGTTTTCAAATACTCCATTGCCATTTTTGGAGGTAAATTCCATTGTTTCTGCATTTAATTTAAATTTTTCCATATTTTTGAATTCAAATACTTCATCAAACATTTCTGGTGGGGGCAACATTCCTTCTATTTCTGAAAATTTTGCCGTATATACTCCTTCTTCTGATACTTCTACAAACATAGAATATGATTCATCATGTCCTCCCATTGTGTAATAACCAGCTATTTCAAATTTAGGACTTTTATTTTTAACATTACTGGAAGTGTTGCATGAATAAATTGTAATAACTGCAAATAGTAATAATAATACGATTGATTTCTTTTTCATTTTATCTTTTATTGGTTAATAATTAAGTGTTTTTTTCTGCAAAGGTTTACATAAATATGAATCAATGCAGTTGTTAAACAAAGATATAAAAAAAAAAGAAATAATCTAAATTTTATGCAAAGGAAAATAAATATGTTTTTTTTGTAACCTTTTTTATTTTTTGAGTTATGGTTTTAATTACTAACCCATAAATTTATTTAAGATGAAAAATTTAAGCATTGTTTTAGTATTATTGGTATTTATTTTAACAAATACAGAGGCACAAAATTCGGAAGTTACTTCTACCGTAAATATCACAGTAACAGACATGCAGAACGTGCCAAGCGAAGGAGATAAATTGTATTTTGTGAGCCAAACCACAAACGAAATTTTCACTTGCGTAACAGGAGAAGGTGGAAAATGTGTAATTGAATTGGCAAATGGACAAATTTTTAACATAAAAATAAAAACCTTTGACCAGGCACAAAATTACACCTCCGTAGAAATTGCAAATACCGATTATCACATGAATTTAGAGCTAACAATAAAGTATGAGTTGCCAAAAACTTACACATTAAACGATGTGAAATTTGCGATGGGTAGTTCTAATTTGGTAGCCAGTTCTTTTGCTTCATTAAATGAGCTTGCAGAGTTGATGCTACTAAAAAAAGAACTCAAAATTGAACTCGCTGGGCATACGGATAATGTTGGAAATGATCAATCTAACTTACAACTTTCGCAAGCAAGAGCAAATTCGGTTAAAAATTACTTGGTGAAAAAAGGCGTGCCTTCTTCACAACTTATTGCAAAAGGCTATGGCGAAACATCTCCAATAGCCAGCAACGACACTCCCGAAGGTAAACAAAAAAATAGAAGAACAGAAGTGCATATTCTGGAATAAAAATAAAATGAGTGTGTAACATATTAGTGGTGTTACATGTTACATATAATCCGTAGAGACGTGATTTATCACGTCTTCATGTAGAGGTTTACGTATTTGCAGGGTAAGACGTGATTTATCAAGTCTCTACGAGATTTTTGATATGAACTCCCTCCAATATGTTACATACTCAAATAAGATGTTTGCAGATTGTAAGTTCCGCAAAGTAAAATAGTAAGAACTTTTTCTGAAAAACAAGTTATGTTTTTTTATATTATTCTTCGTCTATTAATATTCTTTATATTTTTATCATTGAGTCCACTCCGAGAAGTGTATTTTTGCCAAAATCAAGGCGAATACGGATTTTATAAACGAAGTTTACTTCTTGTAAATGAGTATTTTAAAATTTGTATCCAACGCCGAGTTTGGCAAAAATATGCTTTTTGGAGTGGACTCATTATTGAAAAAAAACAAAATTAATAATAATATTTGAAAAAATATACTTACCTTGCGGAATTAAATAATCTAAATTGAAAAAAGTAATTATATATATAATATTAAGTGTTTTTATCACAGGAATTTATGCTCAAAAATATAACTTGAGTCAATTTTCTTTAGATAAAGGGCTTTCTCAATCTCAGGTATTTGCAAGCACGCAAGCTCCTGATGGTAGTATGTGGATTGGAACTCTTGGTGGTGCAATTACAATTTATAATGGAATGGAAACCAACTACATAACAACCGAAGAAGCATTGCCAGATTATAGTATTTGGAAATTATTTACTGCAAATGATGGCAAAATTTGGATTGGAACTGCAAGTGGTATAGCATATTACGATGGTTATAAAATTATAAATTTTGACAATAAAGTTGAAAACGTCAGAGATATTACAGAAGATGCTTATAATAATATTTGGTTTTCGTCCGACACTGCTATTTTTATTATAAAAAATGATAAGATAGAATTGGTAGAAACATTTGCCTATTCAACGCCCGCTGTTTTTTGTGATTCTAAAAATAATATCTGGTATTTCTCTTCAGAAGGAGTAGATAAAATTACTGATAATAAGATAAATACAGTTATAAAAAAAGAATATTTGCAAGGAACAATTATTTTTGAGGATAATTCTAATAATATGTGGTTTGGAACAGACGCTGGTTTATATTTTTATGATAATAAAAATATAAAATGTTATACCGAAGAAGATGGACTGGCAAGCAATAGGATAGTTGATATAATACAAGACAACAAGTCAAATATTTGGGTTGCCACAGAAGAGAATGGATTAAGTATTTTTGATGGGCAAAACTTTTTAAATATATCTACAAGTGAAGGTCTTGGAATAGGTTATACCCCTGATTTATACCGAGATAAACATAATAATATTTGGATTGGAACAGATGGAGACGGTGCTTATATGTTTAAAAATTTTAGGTTTAAGCAATTGGATTTTGATACTATTGCAGCTAATAATTTTATAATGAGCATTTTGATTGAAGAGAATGGAGTAAAATGGTTTGGGACAGACGGTGCAGGAATTGTTGTAGAAAAAAATGGAAATTATGAGAGTTTATCTACTGACAATGGGCTTGTTAGTAACTTTATTTATGATATTATTAAAGATAAAAAAGGAAATTATTGGTTTGCTTCTTACGAGGGATTAAGTAAATATGATGGTGCTAAATTCACAAACTATACAAATGCTACAAACAATTCATTTACAACAGATTATACCATGTCGTTGTTAGATGATGATATGTCTAATATTTGGGTGGGAACAAACGGCGGTGGGCTTTATAAAATCACTGATAATAAGGTAATTAACTACGATTATTCTAACTCTTTTGAGGCAAATACTGTTTGGGATATTTATCAATCTAAAAAAGGTGATATTTATTTTGGAACGGATAATGGCTTAATCGTTTTTTCGGGAAAAGATACTATTCATTACACCGAAAAAGATGGTTTGAATGAGCTTGGAATTGGAACTATAATTGAAGACAATCAGGGAGTTATATGGCTTGGAACAGACAAAGGAATTAGTAGATTTGATGGCAAAAACTTTATAAATTACACTAAAAAAGATGGCTTATCTTCGGATATTTGTTACTTTATACATTTTGATAAGAATAATTATATAATTTCAGGAACAGAAAAAGGAATTGATAAGATAAAATTTGATAAGAAAGGACAATTAATATCATTAAAACATTACGGAAAAAATGATGGTTTTTTTGGAATAGAATGTAATTTGAATGCTGTTTCAGAAGATAAAAATGGGATTTTATATATAGGAACAATAGATGGAGTAACTATTTATAATCCTATTTTAGAACAAGATACAATATTTGAAGCAATAACAAACATCACAAAAATAAAACTATTTTACGAAGACATAGATTGGTTACAATATACAGATTCTATTTTGAGCTGGTCTCACTTGCCTTATAATTTAATATTACCATACAACAAAAACAATCTAACTTTTGAATTTATTGGTATAGATTATAAAAATCCCGAAAAAGTGAGCTATAAATTTATGCTTCAGGGTTTTGACGATAATTGGATGCCTATAACTGATGCCAGATATGCTACTTACTCAAATATTCCTCCAGGAAAATATACTTTTAAAGTTAAAGCTCTAACGAGTGAGGGTATTTGGAATGAAGAGAGTAGCAAATTCTATTTTGAGATAAGAAAACCGTTTTGGAAAACAATACTTTTTTATATTATAGTTGGAATTTCATTAATTCTTTCAATAGTTTCCATTATATATTTTAGAACAAGGCGACTGCAAAAAGCAAAAATAGAACTTCAAAATAAAGTAATGGAACGCACAGCAGAAATTATGCAACAAAAAGAAGAGATTGAGGCTCAAAGAGATGAAATAGAAGCCCAGCGAGATGTTGTTACTGCTCATAGAAATGAAATAGAAGAGAAACGAAGAAAAACAACCGACAGTATTATTTATGCTAAAAGAATCCAAAAAGCATTATTTCCTCAAAATAAGTTATTTGAAGAAAATTTTTCTGAATATTTTATCTTTTTTAAACCCCGAGATATTGTTAGTGGCGATTTTTATTGGATAAAAAAAGTAAACAATCATATACTTTTTGCTGTTGCAGATTGCACTGGACATGGAGTTCCAGGAGCTTTTATGAGCTTACTTGGTATTTCTTTTTTAAACGAAATTGTTATGCGTTCCGAAATAACACAAACAAGTGAAGTGCTTGAAGAACTGAGACGTAGAATTAAAAATACTCTCAAACAAGGCGATAGTAGTAATTCAAAAGACGGAATTGATATGGCTTTGTGTTGTATTGATAAAGACACCAATATATTACAATATTCTGGTGCTAATAATCCTTTGTATGTTATCAGTGCTGATAAAAAACTATCAGTTTATAAAGCAGATAGACAGCCCGTTGGGATTTATGTAAAAGAAAGGAACTTTAAACAAACTGATATTCAGCTACAAAAAAATGACCTGATATATCTTTTTTCTGATGGAATAACAGACCAATTTGGTGGTGAACGAGATATGAAATTTATGACTAAAAGATTGAAAAAATTGCTTTTAGATAATTCGCATAAAAATATGAGTGAACAAAATAAAGTAATTGAAACAACTTTTGAAAACTGGAAAAAAGAGAACAACCAGCTTGATGATGTGCTTCTTATAGGAGCTAAAATTGAGTCCACTCCGAGAAGTGTATTTTTGCCAAAATCAAGGCGGATACAGATTTTAGAAACGGAATTTACTTGTTGTAAATGAGTATTTTAAAATTTGTATCCAACGCCGAATTTGGCAAAAAGATGCTTTTCGGAGTGGACTCAAAATTGAAAATAAATAAACTCTGTAAGATTCCAATTTCCAAGTCCAATAATTAATAAAATAATAATATAATATACCGAAAATCTTACAATAACATGTTTTTCAGAAATGTATTTTACAATATCAACCTTCCTCTCAATAAAATGAACAATCATTACTATTAAAATTAGCAAAGAATTGATTAATAATGTTTTATTGTCAAAATTAAGTTTTATATCAAAAGTAAACATGTTTTTTATAAGAGCCATTGCATAGCTAAAATTTTCTGCCCTAAAAAATATAAATGCAAATACCACAACCGAAAATGTTGTTAAAATTCGTAATCCTAAAATAGCTTTATTTTTTCTTGTAATTTTATATAAACTAGTCTGTTTTTTTACAATTTTTTTTAATACTTTTTCAAGTAAATAAATAAAACCATGTATTGTCCCCCAAATAATAAAAGTCCATTCGGCACCATGCCAAAAGCCACTGACAATAAAGGTAATAAAGATAATAATAACCCATTTAAAAAGTGAGACACGATTTCCGCCAAGCGAAATATACACATAATCTCTAAACCAAGACGAAAGTGAAATATGCCAACGTTTCCAAAAATCATTGATTGAAGTAGCAAGATACGGCTGTTTAAAGTTTTTCATTAACTTAATACCCAGCACATTTGCCGCTCCAATAGCAATATTAGTATAGCCCGCAAAATCGCAATATATTTGAAATGCAAAAAATACAGATGCAACTACAATGCTTAACCCCTTGTAAGAGTTTGGGTTAGCAAAAACAATATTTACAATTCCCATCAAATTGTCTGCAATAACTACTTTCTGAAAAAAGCCCCAAAGCATCAGTTTTAAGCCATAACTAATACGTTCAAAATCCAAAGATTGTTTCTTTTCTAACTGAGGTAAAAGCCTTTCAGCACGTTCAATTGGTCCGGCAACAAGTTGTGGAAAGAAGGAAACATACAAAGCAAATTTTGCAATATTTCTCTCTGGTTTTATTTTTCTTCGGAAAACATCAATCGTGTAACTCATTGTCTGAAAGGTATAAAACGAAATTCCAACAGGTAAAATTAATTTCAGATACGGAATCTTTTGATGAGTTCCCCAAATATTTAGTCCCCAGTTAATGTTTTTTATGAAAAAATCGGCATATTTAAAACTAAATAAAATTAATAAATTCACTAATATACTACTGATTAACAAAATATTACGAATATTTTTTTTCTTGCTTATATAAATATTTTTTGCAATAAAATAGTCGGTAAGGGTAGATATAATTATTAGAATAATAAATAAAGGATTCCACCACATATAGAATAAGTAGCTGGCAGTCAGCAGTAAATATATTCTAAATTTGTGGGGCAAACAGAAATATAGTATTACTACAGTTGGGAAAAATATAAAAAAATCTAATGAATTAAAAATCATAAATCAACATAAGTTATTTTTTACAATTATAGTAAAAATAAAATTTTTCACCAATTTTTATTTTAGATTTATGAGATAAAAATTTGGGCGTTTTTCATATTAACCAAAAATAGTTTACACTTTTTTTATTTGTTTATAAAACCAAAAACACAATAACAATATAAATATCAATTCATTAGCGTAGGGTTTAAAACCCTACGCTAATGAAAAAACAGAAAGTGTAAAGTAGATATGAAAAACGCCAAAATTTGTTAGCAAGTCTGGATAATAAATTTCGAACAGAGCATTCTCTTTTAATAAAATCCTGATTAATCAATTTATATTGGAGATAAATTCCTTTCTGTAAAACATATCCATTACTATAATAATCAAATGATTACAAAAACTGTATCTAAAATGTAATGCCTTAATTCCCTTTGTATCTTTATTGTAATAGATAAAAATTGTTATTGTTTTTTTATAGTTATATATTTGAAAATATTATTATTATTCCCTAAAATTATTAATCAAAAAACAAATTAAACAATGAAAAATTTTATCACATTATTCTTATCATTAGTATTAGTTGCAAGTATTTCATTTGCACAAAAAACAGACATTTTGAATGAAGGTTTTGAAGGAGGAACTATTCCTGCTGGCTGGACACAAATAATAGAAGAAGGAAGTGGAGCAGAAGATTACTGGGAAGTTCAAACAGGTGGCTGGTCGGGAGGATATTATCCTGCAACAGCACATACAGGAACTTATAATATCTGTTTTGGTGGATTTCCAAATCCTTCAATAACTAAAATTGTAACGCCTGCGTTGGATTTATCAAATGGAGGAACACTAAATTTCTGGTGGGCTTCGCACACAGTAAATGGTGTAGGAGATATAGATTTACTAACTGTTTATTACAAAGATGGTTTTATGGGAGACTGGGTTGAACTGGCTTCCTACCCCGATGGTGCAGACGATTGGACAGAAGCAACTTTTAGTCTTCCTTCTTCAAGCGAAATTTATATTGCCTTTGAAGGTTCTTACGATGGAGGAACTTATCCTGTTGTAGATGATGTTCATGTATTTACGTCCGATACCGATTTAGGTATTGATAATGTGCAACCAGTTCTTGCTTTCGGAACAGAAACAAATCCAACAGTAATGGTTCATAATTATGGTTTGATTGATGCAAGTTCTTACGACGTAAATCTCACAATAGCAGGAACTGCTTATGATGAGACTGTTACAGATGGTGCAACAATTACTCCTGGCGAAGAAATGATTATTGAATTTCCCGTTTGGACACTTCCTGCCGAAGGAGATTATGAAATTACTGCTACCGTTACTATTGCAGGAGATGCTGTTACTGAAAATAATACCATGACAACAAATTGTATAGTTGATCAAACTCCAATTGGTAATCCTCTCGGATATTTTGATATAAATGATGTAGAAGGAAATGATATGAACTATATACATCCTGAAACAGATGGAGATAATATATATGTTGTAGAGTGGCCAACAAGTAATTTTGCAAAATTTACTATGTCAGGAAGCCCTTCTGGAGAATTTACAATTGGCGATTTTGATGGAGATGATTTAACCTACGATGGACAATATTTTTATACAGGTGCTTGGGATGGAGGCGATGGTTACTCCACAATACAAAAATTAGACCTTGCAAACCAAACTGTTATTAACACTTTTACCTCCACTGTTTCTGTTAATTCACTTTCATATAATAACAACGCAAACACTTTTTGGGGAGGTGCTTATAGTTCGGTCTTTCAGGAATTTGATGCCGATGGTATATACACAGGAAATCAGTTTGTAGCTGAAAATAATGTTTCAGGCACGGCTATTGATATGTTTACAGACCCTGAAAATCCAAAAATATGGTTTTTTACTATGGAAGCTGGAGCTATTGTAGAAAAACTTATTGAATATGACTTAAATACAGGAACAGCAACAGGAACAGAAATTCTTGTAAATGAAACAAACTTTCCTGGAATTGTTCATGTAGATGGAAACTCCACAGATTTAGCTGGAGGTTTAGCTTGTTATGTTAATGAACAAAATCAAGTAATTTTACTCGTAGGTCTCCAAAAACATGCCGAAGGTTTTTATTGTGGAAGAATAATGTCTGTTTATCTTGGAGATGCTGCTACAAGTTATCCTGTAACTCTAACAGTTGTGGACGAACAGTCTGCACCAATTCAATATGCAGATGTTCAAGTTGGCTCTGCAAAAGTTACTGGAACTACAGATGAAAACGGACAAGTAACTTTTAATCTTATTGAGAATTATTATGAATATGCTATTTCAAAAGACTGTTATCTAAATTCTTATGGCGACTTTACTGTATCGGGAGCAACTCCTACTATTGATGATATTATTTTAAATTCGGTTGATGCTCCTTCTTTTACAAACGGAGTTGTGCAAACAAACGGGCAAACAATTGAACTCTCATTTAACAACGAAATGGATTTGAACGGAGCAACTGCTCCCGCAGGTTTTACCGTAGATGGAGAATATTATGATTATGTTGTTACTGATATTGAACTTAAAAGTGGAAATAATAATATAGTTGTTCTTACAATTGATGAGATGATACAAGATGGAGAAATTGTAACTTTCAGCTATGTAGCAGGAAATATCCAGTCTGTTTGTGAAATTTCGCTTGATAATATTACAGATGAGACTCTTACAAACAATTCTACTATTCTTATCTCTGTAAACGAACTTAGTGGTAATGAGTTTAATATTTATCCTAATCCTTCAAATGGAATTTTTATTATTGAAAATAGTTTAAAAAATGAAACTTTGGAAATTGAAATTACAAATTTAACAGGAAAAACAATCTATAATTCAGAAGTTAAAAACATTATAAATTCAGAAATTGATTTATCAAACCAAGCTAAAGGTGTTTATTTTATCAATATAAAAACCGAAAATGGTATTTTTACAGATAAATTGATAGTTCAATAAGATAATTTTTCAATGAATAATTAATAATGAACAATGAATAATTTTGTAGACGCTTGACAAATAATATCATACAAAATTATCATTTTACACCAAAGTGAATTAGATTATCGTTTTTTTTGCCTCAGTCAGGTGTTTTTCACCTGACTGCATTTACACACATTTATTTGTGAGTCTGCGTGCAGGTGAAAAACACCTACACGAGGCAAATATGAATTTGATTAAAAAAAATCCGAAAACCTAATTCTCAGGAAAAGCAAATAAAAAAGGTTACGAAATAATTTATTTCGTAACCTTTTTATTTTTACACCATTAAAGTCAAATAAACAATAAAAATATAATATTCTGATTATAAGGATATAATTATTAATTATTCATTGTTCATTGTTCATTATTAATTAAAATAATTATTATAAGTTAGCAACAAAATCAGCTATAACACCTTCTAAATTAGGAGTTCCAATTTCTTGAAGGTCGTAATAAACTCTTGTATTTGGTTTTTTGATGTTTACAATTCTGTTTAAGTCCATTGGAGTTCCAATAATAACAGAGTCGCAATCAACAGCATTGATAGTAGTTTCAAGGTCTTTAATTTGCTCGTCACCATATCCCATTGCTGGAAGAAGTGTTCCAATATTTGGATAAATTTTGAAAGTTTCTGCAAGTTTACCAACTGCATATTCTCTTGGGTCAACAAGTTCTGATGCACCATATTTTTGAGCGGCAATAATACCAGCACCAAGTTTCATTTCACCGTGAGTAAGTGTTGGTCCATCTTCTACAACAAGAACACGTTTTCCTTTAATTAGCTCAGGATTATCAACTTTTACAGGAGAAGCAGCATCAACAACGATAGCTGTTGGATTAGATTCTTGGATATTTTTTCTAACAGTTAAAATATCTTCTGGATTAGCTGTTACAACTTTATTAATAACTACTACGTCAGCAATTCTTAGCATAGTTTCGCCAGGATAATAGCTTAGTTCGTGTCCAGGTCTGTGTGGATCAACTACTGTTACTGTTAGGTCTGGTTTGTAGAATGGAAAATCGTTGTTTCCACCGTCCCAAAGGATAATATCGCAACCATCTGGGTCGTTTTCAGCAGCTCTTACGATTGCTTCATAATCAACACCAGCATAAATTACATTTCCTCTAACTACGTGAGGCTCATATTCTTCCATTTCTTCAATTGTGCATTTGTGAAGTTTAAGATCTTCTACTGTTGCAAATCGTTGAACTTTTTGTGCTACAAGGTCGCCATAAGGCATTGGATGTCTGATAGCTACTACTTTTAAGCCCTTAGCCATAAGTAGTTCAATAATTTTACGAGAAGTTTGACTTTTACCACAACCTGTTCTTACAGCTCCCACTGCAATTACTGGTTTTGTGCTTTTAATCATAGTGTCGTCTGTTCCCAGCATTGCAAAATTGCAACCTTCTGCGTTTACAAGTGCAGCTTTGTTCATAACTACGTTGTAAGGAACGTCGCTGTAAGAGAACGTGCAAGTATCAACTTTTAGTTCTTTGATTAATCTTGGTAAATCTTCTTCTGCGAAAATAGGTATTCCTTCTGGATAAAGGTCTCCTGCAAGTTCTGCTGGATATTTTCTCCCGTCGATGTCTGGAATTTGTGCAGCAGTAAATGCTACTACGTTATACTCTGCATTACCTCTATAAAAGGTATTAAAATTGTGAAAATCTCTACCGGCTGCTCCGATAATAATTACATTCTTTGCCATAATAATTAAAAAATTGTTAAAAATTAAACATAAATAATGTTTAATGTTAGAATCAAAAAACAAGAATACCTTATTCAATCATTTTTTAATAATCATTATCCATTTAAAAAATTTCAGTGCAAAGGTAATTTTTTTTAAAGAAATAAAAATTTTAAGCGAAATAAAAATAGAAACAATCAATAATTTAAAATTACTGTATCAAATGATTCTTGCTATCAGCTTTTGCTTTCTCAATTAGTTCTTGGATTTTGTTGTTGCGAATTGTCCATTTTATTAGTTCGTAAACAACATCTTTTATGTTTTTCACATTTCCTACAATTTCTGGCAAAGTTAAATCTAATTCATAATCTAAAAAACGTTCAAGATTAGAATATTTTGGATATGCCGCAATAATTGCTTTTTCAAGTTGTTTTTTGTCTTTGCCATTCAATTTTAAAACTTTATTTTCTAATTGTGAGCTATATTTTTCTTCTTCCAGAAAATTTGTTTTTATGTCCGTAACACCATTCAAAAGTTCGGTTACAATTACGTCTTTGTAGCTTTTATCACATTGTTTTTCTCTTATGCCTTTTTCTTTTCTTCTCATTAATTCGGAATATTCAAAAAAATGAGGTTCTTTTTGGTTTTTGCATTCATTGCAAATACACGGCACAAGTTTTTCGTAATTTAGTTTTTTATAAGGGCTCAAAAGTTTGTCAAATTCGTTATTTATTATGCCCAATAATTCTTTTTTCCTACTTCCGTATATGCGAATAAGAAATTTATTGCTTTTGTCGTAAGTTTCTTTTATTTCTGCCTGTGTGTTTTCAAATTCTATGTTTACACCTCTGCTCCAAACAAGTTTTTGGTTTTGTATTCGGCGATGTAGGGCAACAATAATGCGTGGCATAATTCCACGAGGCATGTATTTGTCGAACTCGTAGGCAAATTGCAAAATTCCAATTTTATTTTCGTGATGCCATGCTTTGTATGGTTGCTCGGCGGGTAAATGTGCCGGAACAACATATTTTTTTGTGTTGTCAATTTCATACATCAAACCAAAGCGGTGCATTAAATGACTCAGGTTATCAATTTCTGCAAACATTTTGTCGCTATACCAAATTTCTTTAATCTGTGTTTCGGAAAGTCTACCTTTGTTCTCTTTTACAATCTTATGATTCAGCACTTCGTAAACAGTATTAACAAGCCAATTGGAATTTAGATAAATACGATTTTTGAGTATTTTATCGTCATAATAATGCGTAAAAACACCTATCCTGTTAAAATAATCGCTCAAATAATCAAGTTTTTTAGTGTCTGTTTTGTTTTTTTTGCAAATTTTAAAATAATGGTCGTAGCTAATAAATTTATCTTTCAGATTAAATAAATCTTTACGGATATTTACCCAAGAAGCAGGCAAAGGATTGCCAATACCAGGCAGTTCGGGGAGCAAATATTTTAGTTTATTTTGTAGTTTAACAATTCTATTGCTATCATTTTTTAAATCAACAGTAACAAAATCGGTGATTAAATTTCCAAAACGACCTTTTAGACCGTTCTTATCAATTTGTGGCACATGCTCATGCTTTTTATTGATAACAATTAACAATTTACTATCCTCACCAGCAAGCTGTTCTATTGTATTTAACCAATATGCAAAATCGGTTCTCTCTTCACGAGTGTCGTCTATAAGCACATAAAAAGATTTTTTGCTAAAAAAGATTTGATGTGTTCCATGATACAATTTTTGCCCACCAAAATCCCACAAATTGGCATACATAGTTTGTTTGCCTCGCAAATGGTGCATGACTTCAAAATCCCATTTTGTAACCTCAATACCAAGAGTTGTGTCTTTGTCTTTTGGTAATTCTGCTGTTTTATCTTTTATTTTTACGGCAAAACTTGTTTTTCCAGCTCCTCCTTCTCCTATAATAAGCAACTTAGTTTCAAATAGATACTCAACATTTCCAATTATTAGTTGTTCCAGATAATTTTTTACGGCATTACGCCCTTTTTCTAATATTTCAAAGGGTGGATTCTTCATAGGATTGTTTGTCAAAACATCGTCCCAGTTTTCTATATTTTTCAAGTTATTGAAAACATTATACGGTAATTCTGAAATATTATTATCACTTAAATCGAGACCTCTCAGTCTTTTTAAATCTTTTAAAAATGAAATATCTGAAATTTCATTATCCCTTAAATAAAGACTTGTCAAGCTTTTTAACTCTTTTAAAAACTCAATAATCCTACCTAAGTCTTTAATTTTACAATTATATAAACTTAATTTGCTTACCTCATTTTTTTCGTTAAAAATATAATTTCTTGTATTCCATTCAATCTTGTCATTCCGTTCAAGTTCAACACCTAATTTTTGCTCTATTTGTTTTATAATTTGTAAGTTAGTCATAAGTAAGTGCTTAAATTTAAGTGTTTAGTTTTTAATTAGCTTTCGCCTGATAATAAATATGTTATAAAATTAATGAGTGTCGTTTTTGTAATTTTAATCTTCCTATTAAAAGTAACAATAATCTTTCTCACAAAGCAAAAATAAGCCCAAAGAACTGAAAGGCAATAATCAGTGCATCGCACTGGGAGAATAAACAAAAATAGTAGTCAAGCATTGTGAGGCTTAATCCAAAATTTCGCTAAATCACAGAACTACGTCCTATATTATTATGTTTCAGGTCTTTGGGCTTATTATGGTTTTACTTTGGGATCTAATTATAAGGTGCTTTTTTTTTCTAAGTTAAGTAGTCTCAAAAGTTTCTTTTATGTAATTTCTCGTGTAAAGCGTGGACGATTTACGCATTGTATAACTTTGCCAAAGTTTAAAACTTTGGCAAAGTTTGTTACTCGACAATATAAACTTGAAGCAACACTAGGTCGTAAAATGGAATTAAATTTTATCGTAGTTATATTTTTTCAAATTGTGTCCCATTTTTACCTTTTTAGTTTTCATATAAAAAGCATTGTGTATATTGGGCTTAATCTCTATTGGTGCAATTTCTGTAACTTCCAGACCATAGCCTTGTAGTCCTATTTTTTTAACAGGATTATTTGTTAATAATTTCATTTTCTGCACACCAACACTTCTAAGTATTTGAGCACCAACCCCATAATCTCGCTCGTCATCTTCAAAACCAAGTTTATGATTTGCCTCCACAGTGTCGTATCCTTCCTCTTGAAGTTTGTATGCTTTAATTTTATTTGACAAACCAATCCCTCTACCTTCCTGATTCATATAAATAACTACGCCTTTTCCTGCTCTATCAATTTGTCGCATAGCTTCGTGAAGTTGGTCTCCGCAGTCGCAACGCTTTGAACCAAAAATATCACCAGTAACACAAGACGAATGAACTCTCACAAGTATTGACTCATTTTCATTCCATTCACCTTTTATTAGTGCAACATGCTCTAAACCATTTGATTTCTGTAAAAAAGGTATCAAATTAAAATCACCAAAATCGGTTGGCATTTTTACTTCTACGCCTTTTTTTATTAGACTTTCGGTTTCCAGACGATATTTTATCAAATCTTTGATAGAAATTATTTTCAAATCAAATTTTTCTGCTACTTTGTATAGGTCTGGAAGGCGAGCCATTGTGCCGTCGTCGTTCATTATTTCCACCAAAGTTCCTCCGGCTTTTAGTCCTGCCATAACAGCCAAATCCACAGCCGCCTCTGTATGACCAGCTCTACGAATAACTCCTTGTTTTTGTGCTTTTAGCGGAAAAATATGACCAGGACGTGCTAAATCGTCTGCTTTAGTTACCTCATCTACAAGAGAATTGATAGTTTTGGCACGGTCGTATGTAGAAATTCCTGTTGTGCAACCTTGCCCAATTAAATCTACCGAAA
The DNA here is from genome assembly GCA_029932195.1 of Bacteroidales bacterium. Taxonomy (GTDB): domain Bacteria; phylum Bacteroidota; class Bacteroidia; order Bacteroidales; family JAOZQN01; genus JAOZQN01. The sequence goes on from JAOZQN010000001.1 coordinate 32,724, forward strand.
CGGTAAATGGAGTTTCGTGTAAAGCAGTATTTTTACCTACCATTAGCTCTAAATCAAGCTGTTTGCATCGGTCTTCTGGAATTGCCAAACAGACTAGCCCCCTACCCTCTTTTATCATAAAATTAACAATTTCGGGAGTAACAAGCTCTGCCGCAGCAATAAAATCGCCTTCATTTTCTCTGTCTTCGTCATCAACAACAATAATTATTTTACCGTTTTTGATGTCTTCAATTGCTTCTGGTATTGTGTTTAATTTATTTTTCATTCAACTCAAGGTAATAATTATTTTAAAACTGATTATCATCTGATAAACAGCATTTTAACAAAACTAAATGTGGAAATTATTTTATCAAATCCTAATTTTTATAATAAAAATGTAAAAGTAGTTTTTTTTTTGTATATTTGTATTTTATACGAAGTTAAATTTACAAAAACATGGCACAACCACATAAAAAGAAAGAATTACTAACATTAAATGAATATCTTGAATTAGAAGAAACATCTGAAATAAAACACGAATTTTATTATGGCGAAATATTTTCTATGGCAGGAACTACACGTGTTCACAACGAAATTGAAGGAAATATAACTTTTAAGTTAAAAAAAGAATTGAAAAATATTAAAAAAGAACATTTTATATACTCCGAGTCAGTAAAAATAGAAATAACTAAAAATTATCATTACGCATATCCCGATGTTGTTGTTAGTTGTAGCGAAAAAGAGGACGACCCACTCTCAATAAAACATCCTATTTTAATTGTAGAAGTTTTATCCGACAGCACTCGTGAATATGATATGAATAAAAAATTTGAATTTTATAAACAAATTCCAAGCTTGAAACATTATTTACTTATTGAACAAAATCAATATTTTATAAATTCTTATACAAAACAAAATGATTTTTGGTATCATAAATCTTATTCTAAAAAAGAAGACTTGGTAGAACTTTTGCATTTAGATATAAAAGTATCAGTAAAAGATATTTACGACAATGTTCAATTTGTTTGATTTGAGTGTGTAGCATAATGGAGGCTTTTGGTAGTTAGCTTTTGGCTTCGCAAAGCGATAAAAAATAAGCATATAGCCAAAAGCCAATACCCCCTTTACACACTCGTTTGATTTCGTTTTGTTGGTTGCCAAATTCCTGATTTTACGCCTTTTGCCCACCTGAAAAAGCCTATAAATAAAGCAATATTCATGCTATAAAAATGAGTTATAAATCGTAAAATAGAAATGTGAATATTTATTTTTTTCAATAAAATATCCAAAAAAGGTAAGCTAAAAGAAAGTATTAAGCCCACAAACGAAAGTTGATATAAAATCTTATCTAATAAAAATATATTACTAATTAAAATTGTAACAATAAAAAATGGAATTATCCAACGTAAAACTTTATGTGATAAAAAACTAAAAGAAACACCAAATTTACTTATATATCTTTTTGATTTTTTTTCAAAAGGATTTAATCCTATAATTCCGAGTAATAATTTTTTAAATTTACTAAGATTTTGAAAATTGCCAGTTGCAATTCTTATTTTTCGTCTAAATTCGTCTTGCAAATTATTGGAAACATCTTCAAAAACAAGTGATCTTAAGTTATTTATAGCTCGATAACCTTTTTGCAGAACTTTCATATTTATATAAAAATCATCTACCAGAAAATTAGCAGGAACAGGCTTGTAAAGCTCTCTTTTTATAGAATAACAACCTCCAAAAGGTCCCATCATAGTTCCCCAAATATTACTTTCAGCGTTTTTAATTCCAACTTCTCTCGAAATATATGCACTCTCCTGAACCGAAATTCCATCTTTAACCAACCCCTTGTTAATCATGTGAGTATCAACAAGTCCTATCTTTTCGTCTTTAAAATATTTCACCATTTCAAAAACCGTATTTTCGTGAAAAAATACATTTGCATCGCTCAAAACAATAACACTACCTTTTGATTTATCAAAAATTTGATTAATAACACCTGGCTTGCCCTGTCGTTTAGTGAACGGATAAAATTTTATGTTCGGATATTTTTTTGCGTAGGCACTAACAATTTCATTACTTCTATCGGAAGAATTATCAGAGCCAATCAAAATCTCAATCTTCTCGGGAGGATAGTTTGATTTTAAAATAGTATCTATTTTTTCTGCAATAACCTCTTCTTCGTTAAATATTGACATTAAAATAGATACAACAGGAAGTTCGTCGTTTCTACTAAAAAAAACAGCATTGCTATTTTTCTTATTTAATATTTTTAATATAATTGGATAAAAAATATAGGAGTGAAAAATAACCAATACTGATATCCAGAATAAAATTTGTAAAGTTATTTCCATATATTTATATTTTTAAAGTCAATATTTTGTATTATTATCTTATTTTTTTCATTTTAAGATATTCAAAAACTTTTTTTTGTAATATATTTATATTATACTTTGGCATAATAATTCTTTTTAACTTTAGTCTGCAAATTTACTATTTTTTTTAAAATTCCTACTTATTTATTAATTTATATTTTTATTCGTTAAAATAATGACAATTAAAAAAGCCAAACAGAAATATTTGACTTTTTAATTGTAATTTTTGTAATAGAGACGTGCCACATGGCACGTCTCTACGGTAGATTTTTAATATTTTATTATTTTTTCAGAAACAACAACATTTTTTGAATTTATTTTTAAAATATAAATACCTGAATTAAAATTGGTTAAATCTATAATTTCGTTTTCTGAACAATTGTTTTTTTGATAAACAATTTTCCCAGAAATATCTGTTAAAGAAATTTGCCCCTCTCCCACTCTATTTATATTGATAAAATCTGTAGTTGGATTTGGATATATTTTTATCTCATTTTTAACATTTTCTGATACAGAAGTTATTGTCTCAAAAATTAAGTTATCAAAACAAAAATAAGTAGGATTTGTTATTCCAGAATCATTATATTTTGTAGAAGCAAATGTAAATGTCAAATTATCAATAGTTCCAAGAGGTGTTAAATCTACTTGTTGCCAATCATCAATAATAATTCCTTCTATTCCTGTGTAGTCTGCCAACAAAAATTCTACCTCTCCTGTTGAAACATCTCCATTTTTTCCTTCAATAATTAATTTAAAAAAGTCATCATTATCTGTTGTAAAAGCCTCGCTAAAAGTATCTCCATTTAAGATAGTTAGAGCTGCATAAGTAGAATTTGTTACCCAAATTTCCGACACATTCACAGGGTTTTCAAAAGAACAGCTTGCCGTTCCTGTCGTCCAAAAACCTGATTGCAAGCCTCCTCCATAAGCAGGATAAACTATTCCAAAATTATCTCCACTAAATGCTTCTCCTGCATAAGTGCTGTATTGATTTTCGTAGCTATTGGTAGTTTGATCTGTTAAATTTGAATAAGAGAAACCGTCCCACGAAAAATAATCTGAATTATAGTTATTCACAAAATTAACATACTCACTACCAAAACCTCCCGACTCATCAGAACCATTCCAATAACCTTCGTCTGGCATTGTAAATTGTTCAAAATTAAATACTTGCTGCGAAAAAGCAACCATTGGCACTAACATTATAGATACCAATACAATTCTCATAAAATTTTTCATCGTTAAAAAATTTAAAAGTTAATAAATAAAATTGTAAAGTATCAATATGATTAAATTGGTGAGATGTTGAGGGTGATTTATTAAAGAGTTGGTTATTTGCTTTATTTGATGAGTTGTTGTGTGAAACTCTAAAAAATAACTATTTTCAAATAAACCAATAAACAAATATACGAATAAACCATTCCCAAGCTATAACTCCCGACAGCTTAAAGATATTGAACCACAAAACAGTAGGTTTTCTGACTTATTCCATATTTTAAAAGCCTTCCCATCTTCCAAAATGATAAATTAAGAATGAAGTATGTTAAATTTAATTAATCATTCAACATTAAAAATCAACCATTATAAAAAGCAGTGGCACAGATATTTAAAACGTAGAAAATTACAGCAGCGGGGACTGTCTAGGATTTTCACCCAGTTCCCTTCCTGTTTTGATGTCGCAAAAGTAAAATATTTTTTAAATATTAACGCAAAACAGTTTTTTTTTTTACTTTTGTAGGAATTTTATTTAGGAAGGAGGAGTTAGGAAGGAAGAGGGAGAAAATTAGGAAGGAGGAAAAAATTAGAAGAACGAAAGTTAGTTTTTTCTAAAAAATCACCTTCTCCAACCTCCAAACCTCCTTCCTAATACCAAACCGCAATCAAAATAGTGTTTTAGAAAAAGAATTGTTTTTTGTTTATTTGATTTATCAAAATTCTTGCATAGCCGTAGCTATGAAACATTTTTTTAAAGAAAAATAAACAAAAAAGAAACGTTTTATATTCATTATTTTGATAACGGTTTGGTATAAGAACCTCAAACCTCCCTCCTAACTCACTCACACATAAAACGAATAAACCAATATAAAATATGAAATACGAATTAAATCATTTACGAGAATTAGAATCGGAGTCAATATTTATAATGCGAGAGGTTGCGGCACAATTTGAGCGTCCTGCACTGCTTTTTTCGGGCGGAAAGGACTCAATTGTAATGTTTCATCTTGCTTTAAAAGCCTTTTATCCAGCAACTGTGCCATTTCCATTAGTGCATATTGATACAGGACACAACTTTGGCGAAGCTCTACAATTTAGAGACGACCTTGTTGCAGAACACGGTGTTCAACTGGTAGTTGGCTCGGTGCAAAAAACTATTGACGACGGTAAAGTGCAAGAAGAAACAGGTTATAATGCAAGCCGTAATATGTTGCAGACAACCACTCTACTTGATACAATTGAAGAGGGAAAATTTGATGCAGCACTTGGCGGAGGTCGTCGAGATGAAGAGAAAGCCAGAGCAAAAGAACGTTTTTTCTCTCACAGAGACGAGTTTGGACAATGGGACCCAAAAAATCAGCGACCAGAACTTTGGAATATTTTTAACGGTAAAAAACGTATGGGCGAACATTTTCGTGTGTTCCCACTAAGCAACTGGACAGAGCTTGACGTTTGGCAATATATTTACATGGAACAAATCAAAATTCCTTCTATCTACTTCACACACAAGCGAGAAGTTTTTAATAGAGACGGACTTTTGCTTTCCACAGCTCCATTTATGAAACTAAAACCAAACGAAACGGCACAAGTTCTTGATGTTAGATGCCGAACTATTGGCGATATTACAAATACAGGTCTAACTATTTCAAAAGCGAATAATTTAGAAGATATTATTGAGGAAATTGCTGCAACCCGCACAACAGAACGTGGTGGCAGATTTGACGACAAACGCTCTGAAACAGCAATGGAAGATCGTAAAAAAGAAGGATATTTTTAATCTAAATTTTCAACTTTGACAAAGTTTCGAGCTTTGTCAAAGTAAAACTTCAAAACTTAAACAAAATGACAACTCAAAATTTTACAGAAAAAAAGGCTTTTGCCATTTCTGGCTGGCCAATTATTTTAATAATGATAATTTTTATGTCGATTTCGGCATTTATTTTTTTGTTCCCTTATAATAATATAGAGACATTAACTTTGTTAGCACCAATTAATTTTTTTGTATTCATACTGACTGTTGGAGGATTATTTATTATTAATCCTAACCAAGCAAAGTTATTTTTATTTTTTGGGCATTATGCAGGAACAGTAAGAAAACATGGTTTACAATGGACTATTCCAATTTTTAGCAAACGAACTATTTCTCTGAAATTAAGGAACTTTGAGTCGCAAAAGCTAAAAATAAATGACAACGAAGGAAATCCCGTAGAAGTAGCAGCAATAATTGTTTGGCGAGTTTTTGATACTGCCCAAGCCTCGTTTGAAGTCCAAGATTTTAATCATTTTGTAAAAGTTCAGAGTGAGTCAGCTATCCGAAATTTGATTATGCAATATTCCTACGACGACTACAAAAATGAAGAACGGTCTTTAATCAAAAATACGCAAGAAGTTTCGGAAAAATTAAAAGAGGAAACCCAAGAACGACTTACAATTGCTGGAATAGAAATAATAGAAACAAAAATAAGTCATTTGGCATATTCGCCAGAAATTGCCGCAGCAATGCTCCGACGACAACAAGCAAAAGCAGTAGTTGCAGCAAGAACAGAAATTGTATATGGTGCAGTAGAAATGGTTGATATTGCTCTTAAAATGATAAATGAGAAAAAACTTGTAGAGTTAGATGAAATTACAAAATCTAAAATGGTATCTAATCTATTAGTCGTTTTGTGTAGCGAACAAAATACTCAACCTACTCTGGAAACAACTTTTTAAATTTTGAAGTTGAGAATTTTTGAAAGATAGAACTTCAAAAATTCCTAACTTCAAAAATTCAAAACTTAATTAAATATGAAAAATGAGTTTTATTTTCAAATATTGGTTTCGGAAGAGCAAAAAAAATATGCACAAGAACTTGTAGATTATTCGCTTAAAAATCATCCTATCAGCAATATTTGGGATAGCAAAAAGAAAGACCAAACAGCAAAACTGCGATTTACGGGAACACTTGGAGAAATTATTTTTGCTGATACTTATAAATTGAAACGTCCAACTCGCTCGTTTGGTGCTATTGATGGACAAGACTTTGGTAAAGATTTTGAAATAAAATTCAAAGACCGAACAATGAATTTTGACCTCAAAACAATGCACAGAAAATCTAACAAATTTTATCAAAATTATGTTCTAAATATTCCTGCTCGCAACATAAAAAGAGTAGATAGTATTACTGATTTTTATTTTTGTATAAGTCTGCATGAGTCTGATAATAAAACTATTGCATCATTTTTAGGCTATATTCCAAAACATGTTATTTTAAAAAATAAAATTGGAATTTTATACAAAAAAGGAACAATAAGAACTCGTGCCGATAAAACAAATTTTGAGTTTTTTGAAGATACCTACGAAGTGTTTTTTAAAAATATTACAACTCCTTTTACAAGTCCAAGAATTAGAAAATTTGTGGATTTTAAAATTTTGAAATTAAAATAATAGACTTATCTTTCAACAAGCAACCAATGAGTCCACTCCGAGAAGTGTATTTTTGCCAAAATCAAGGCGGATATGAATTTCACAAACGGAGTTTACTTACTGTAAATGAGTATTTTAAAATTTGTATCCAACGCAGAGTTTGGCAAAAAGATGCTTTTCGGAGTGGACTCACCAACAGTTTTTTTGGTAAATCTATTTATGATAACACAAATTAAAAACGAACAACTAAACACTTAAAACTAAATACTTTCTATGCTTACGAACTACGAACTTGCCGTTTCCAACATAAGAATGGAGCTTAAAAATTATATAACAAAAAGCAATTTAAAATCGCTTGTGCTTGGGATTTCTGGCGGAATAGATAGTGCCCTGTGTGCAGCTCTCGCAAAACCTGTTTGCGACGAATTAAATATTCCCATAATTGGCAGAAGCATAACCATTTCCACCAATAAGGCAGACGAAATTAGTCGTGCAAAAAATGTAGGAGAATCCTATCTTACAGATTTTAGAGATACTAACCTAACTTCAACTTACGACATGATGCAATTATCTGTTGTAGAAGATGTTGCAACGGCAAATAAAGACGAAAAGAGCTTTAAGATTCGTATGGGAAATATAAAAGCACGGATAAGAATGATTTATCTTTATGAATTGGCTTCTAAAAATAAAGGAATGGTTTTATCCACAGATAATTACACCGAATATTTGCTCGGTTTTTGGACTCTTCATGGAGATGTTGGTGATTATGGAATGATACAAAATTTATGGAAAACAGAGGTTTATGAAATGTCTCGTTTTCTTGCAAAAAACAATCCTGATAAAAAACAAGCAAAAGCACTTTTAGACTGCGTAACTGCTGTTCCCACAGATGGCCTGGGAATAACAAACAGCGATTTAGACCAAATTCAAGCAGACAGCTACGAGGAAGTTGACCAAATCTTAATTGATTTTATCCTAAATAAAAGTAAAAAATTTGAAAACCACCCAGTTATACAGAGAAATAAAGCATCTAATTTTAAAAGAATAAATCCTTATAATATGCCACGAAATAATATTGTTTAAAAAATACACAAATCAACACTCCGAAAAGCATATTTAAACAAACAGTAAATCTACTATTAACTAATTTTATGAGTCAATTAATAAGAATACACCCAGAAACACCTTCGCCAAAACATATACAAAAAATTGTAGATATTTTGCGGAACGGAGGCGTTATAATTTATCCAACCGACTCGGTTTACGGAATTGGTTGTGATATAAACAACAAAAAAGCTGTTGAACGAGTAGCTCAAATTAAGGGCGAAAAAGTAAAAAAATCTAATTTCTCGTTTATTTTTAGCGAAATTAGTGAAACTGCCGAGTATATTAAACCAATAAATCGGAATTTATTTAAAATAATGAATAAAAACTTGCCTGGTCCGTTCACTTTTATTTTGCCTGCAAGTAAGAAAATTCCTAAAATTTTAGAAAAATCACGGAAAAATTTAGGAGTGAGAATTCCTGATAATAATATTGTTAGAGATATAGTTAGAGAACTTGGAAATCCAATTATCACAACTTCTGTTCACGACGATGATGAAATTATAGAATATACAACCGATGCCGAACTAATCTATGAAAAATACGAAAATCAGGTAGATATTGTGATTGATGGAGGAATTGGAAACAACGAAGCCTCAACAATAGTAGATTGTAGCGACGGTGAACCAGAAATTACAAGACAAGGAATTAGAGAACTAAGATATTAAAAAAATTAGCTGTTGGCTGTTGTCTTTTGGCACGCAAAGCGATAAGTCTAAAAACCAATAAGCCAACATCTAAAAGCCAATAACCAACAGCAAAAAACACATAATAAAAATGAAAAAAACGCTCGTAATAATATTTCTAATAACCTTTGTTTTAAATAGTTATTCACAAATAGGAGGCACGGCAACCTATAAATTTTTAGACTTACCAACATCTGCAAGAGTTTCGGCACTTGGCGGAAATAATATTTCTATTGCCGACGACGACTTAAATCTCGTTTACAACAATCCTGCTTTATTGGATAGTTCTATGGCTAATACTCTTACAATGAGTTATGTAAATTACTTTGCAGATATAAATTGGGGATATGCTTCTTATGCTTTCAAAACAAAAAAACTTGGCACAATTGCCGCAGGAATGCACTATGTAGATTACGGAAAATTTACAGGAGCAGATGAGTTTGGAAATAAAAACGGAGATTTTTATGCTTCCGAATATGCACTAAATATCTTTTGGGCGTATCAAATAGATTCGTTCTGGACAGCGGGAGTAAATTTTAAGCCAATACTTTCTGTATTAGAAAGTTACAACTCTTTTGGGCTTGCTTTTGATTTTGGTATAAATTATAATCGCCCAGAAAAAGGTTTTTCTGCGGCATTTGTTATTAAAAATCTTGGCTCGCAAATAAAACCCTATTATGGAAAAAACTACGAACCTCTACCTTTTGATTTACAAGTCGGTATGACTAAAAAATTGGCTCATGCACCATTTCGCTTTTCACTTTTAGCACAGCACCTTCAAAAACCAAACTTAAATTATACAATTCCTGAAAATGAAAACATTGTGCAGTTTGATAGCCAGACAGCCACAAAAGAAAATATTGCTCTAAAATATTCTGATATGGCAATGCGACACCTTATAATAGGATTGGAATTTATGCCCGCAAAAGCCTTCACCGCAAATATTGGATACAATCACCAAAGAAGGCAAGAACTACGATTGACAAATAAAGCTGGTTTTTCAGGTTTTTCTTATGGTATCGGAATTAATCTAAAAAAATTCTATATCGGATACGGAAGAGCAAATTATCATCTTGCAGGTGCTTCAAATAATTTTTCTGTGAGAATAAATTTTAACGAGTTTTATAATAAAAAAAATTAGACAGACTAACTTTTAATGAATTGAAATTTTATAATAAAAACTAATTTTAAAACTTGAAAAATAAAATGACCGACGAACAAATTTTAAAGAAATTAGAAAAACAATTAAATATTAAATTTGAAAAAGTTAATAAGATAAATCTTTTTGATAAAAAACCATGTTTTGAAATTAATAATGGTAATATTACAGGTCTTCTTATCAGAAATGTAATTATTGAAGATTTAAGTTTGATAAGTAAATTGGTTAATTTAGAAGAACTTTATTTGTCAGATAATCAAATAAAAAACATTTCAGATTTAAAAATTTTAAAAAATATTTCAGAACTTGATTTGTCAAATAATCAAATAAAAGATATTTCTATTTTACAAAAATTGGAAAAAATTACATTACTTGATTTGTCAAATAATCAAATAAAAGATATTTCTTTTTTAGAAAATTTAAAAAAGATCGAAGTTCTTTTTTTATCAGATAATCAAATAAAAGATATTTCGGTTTTGCAAAATTTGAAAAATCTTATGGTATTTTATTTGTCAGATAATCAAATAAAAAACATTTCAGATTTAAAAATTTTAAAAAATATTTCAGAACTTGATTTGTCAAATAATCAAATAAAAGATATTTCTTTTTTACAAAATTTAAAAAACATTAAACTTCTTGATTTATATAGTAATCAAATAAAAGATATATCAGTATTAAAAAATTTATTAAAAAAAGAAAATTCTTTTGATAAAGATTTTTTTGATTTTAATTTTAATTTAAAAAACAATCCCTTAAAAACGCCTCCTAAAGAACTTGCTGAACTTGGCAGAGATGCTATAAACGAATATTTTGAACATATAGAACTTGGTTACACCGTTTTGAAAGAGGCAAAATTAATAATAATTGGCGAAGCTGGTGCTGGCAAAACTACTTTTGCCAAAAAACTTATAAACGCTAATGCCAAAATGCCAGAACAAAACGAAACTACACTCGGCATAGATGTTTATAATTGGCAATTTGAAACAAATTTGAATAATACAGAAAGTCCAAAATTCAATGCTAAATTGTGGGACTTCGGTGGGCAAGATATTTATCATGGCACGCATCAGTTCTTTTTTAGTCAAAAATCGCTTTACATTTTAATTTCTGATGCTCGAGACCAAAGAACAGATTTTAATTATTGGCTAAATACGGTGGAACAATTAACGGGAGAGAATAGTATTCTTCTGGTTTTGTTTAACAAAAGAGAAGGACGAAATTGGAAATTAGAAGATGAATACGGATTAAATAGACGTTTTGAAGGAATGATAAAAAAAGTTATTTCAATAGATTTATCAAATATAGATGAAATACCGCATTTGCAACAGCAAATACAAAAAGAAATAACAAATTTGCCACAAATAGATTATCGCTTACCAACAACTTGGGTAAATATTCGCAAAGAACTTAGCAAGCTGACAGACAGATATATTAGCTACGAAAAATTTAGAGATATTTGTAATCAAAATAATATAACAAATCCCAAAGTTATAGAAATTATTAGCAAATTATTTACAAATATAGGCGTTTTTACTCATTTTATAGAAGAAGAAACAAATTTGCAAGATATAATATTTCTTGATTCTAATTGGCTTACAAAAACAGTTTATTCATTGTTAGACAATCAGATAGTAATAGAAAATAAAGGAAAAATTACACGCACAGAAGTAAATCAAATATTAAAAACAGAAGAATTATATTTTGATGTAGATAAATTTATAGAACTATTAAAAAAATTTAGTTTAATATATAAAATAAATGGTAGTCAAAATTATATTGTTCCATACCATTTGAAAGCCGGGCAGCCTTACAAAAAATGGAAATATATAGATGACAAAAATGTTTATATTTTTCGTTATTTATTTGATAATTATATGCCAAAAGGAATTATGGTAAAACTTATTGTTGCTTTGCATCAATATATTTACGACCACGAACTTGTGTGGGCAAGAGGTGTAAATATCTCTAATTCAGTGAATAAACCCGATACTTTTGCGGAAATTATAGAAACTTATGGACGAGAAAATCGTTTTGATATAAGAATTTATGGTAAAAATCAAAAAGACCTTTTGCAAATAATAATTTATCATTTCGATAAAATATTAAAACCATTCACAAAACTAACTCACGAAAAAGAAGTGCCATGCAATTGTGAGACTTGCATTACAAGTGATAATCCACATTTTTTTAAATATAAGTCTTTGTTAAAACGAAAAGAAAAAGGAAAAACTACAATTGAATGTGATAAAAGTTTTGAAGATACTAATATAAAAGAATTGCTTGAAGGAATTGATTTTTCGGAACTGCGAAGTTTATTAATAAATAAAAAATTTGAGGAATTTAAACAACAAATATCTCAACGCTTTTCCGATATTTCGTATCAAATACATAAAAAGACTGTTTCGGAAAGTTTTTTTCATAGCAATTTTCATACTATTTTAGCAGAGAATGGTTTAAAACCAATTTCAGAAGAAAGCACAAACGACGGCAGAATAGATTTACACCTTTCTATTGATAAAACAAAATATTTGTTTGAACTAAAATTAAAAGAAAGCAAAGATGACGGTATGAAACAAATTCATGAAAAAAAATATTATAACAAATTTTTGGGACAGTTCGATAAAATAATCTTAATAGCTATTAGTTTTAGCACAAAAACACGAAATATAGATAAAATAGAATATGAAATTTTATAATATTTCAATGTTTTATTTTATGATTGACAAAACACTTGCCAACGTGCTTTTCTACACTTGACAACGTAAATCTTTTAAATATTTTATTAAAAATAAAAAACATGAAAAAATTTCTGAAAACAACATTAGTAATTGTAATCCTTGCTGCAATATCTGTAGGTGGATATTATATTTATAAAACATTTTTCCAAAGTAAAGGAAGCATGGACGCATTTGCTGCAGTGCCAGAAGATGCAATTTTTATTGTGGAAACCACCGATTTAATGAAGGCGTGGACAGATATTAGCGAAAGTGATTTATGGAAATATTTAATGCAAACTTCTTATTTTGCAGATGTAAATACGGATATTGAAGGTATAGATAAATATCTTAAATCCAACAAAATAGCAAGTGCTTTGATGCACAATCGTAAACTCATAATGTCGGCACACATGATTTCGGCTGTTGGCTGGGATTTTCTTTTCACAATAGACCTGAAAGATGCAGCAGGAACAGTTGGTTCTTTGGAGGCTGCAATGGGTTTTATTGATGGCTACACTGTTGATAAAAAACAATATAAGGCAAAATATGACAAAAAAGATTTTGAGATTATCCAGCTCACAAATGAGGAGGATAAAGACGATATAATATTCTTGTCATTTGTTGATAATGTGATACTTGTGAGTTTTAATGGAGTAATTATAGAACGAGCAATTAATCAACGAAATGATAATCATTGGGATAAAAATGTTAAATTTCAGGAAGTTATGTCGGAGCTTGGTCCACGAAAATTATTTAAAATTTATTTTAACTTTTCACTTTTAGATAGTTTTTCAAAAAGTTTTCTTACCGAAGAGGACGAAACCATGAAAATGATGTCAAAATCGCTATCTTTTGCAATATTTGACCTCAATTTAAAAGGCACAAAATTAAATTTTGAAGGACTTGCAAATATTGACAGTGTAGCCTCTTATGTTAAAGCACTTGGCAGTGTAGAGCCAGGAAAAATTCGTGCTTATGAAATTCTATCAGACCAAACAGCGGCTTACGTATCAATTTGTTTTTCCAGTTTTAACGTATTCCATAATAAGCTGTTAGACCAATACAGGAGTGATAGCCCCGAAGACGTGGAGGAAATTGAAGGCTATATTTCTAAAATGAACAAATTGTTAAATATTGATATTGATAAAGATTTATTTGGTTGGATTGGACAAGAAATTGCCTTGTTCAAAATAAGACCAATGTCGTCGGAATCTCGTGAGGAAGACGTAGTTATTGCCATAAATGCTACTGATATTGACAATGCAAAAGCTGGTTTAGACCACATCACACGTCAAGTGCGTCGCAGAACGGGAGTAAAATTTGACGAAATTGATTATAAAAATTTCCAAATAAATCATCTTGCAGAAAAAGGACTTATCAACATTATTCTTGGCAAATTAATGAAAGATATTGACAAACCGTATTTTACTTATATTGAGGATTATGTGATTTTTAGCAATTCGCTCGGAACAATTATGCAAGTTATTGATGATTATATTGCTGGAAAAACTTTATCGCATAACAAAGAATTTCAAAGTTTTGTAGATAATTTTAATCCAAAAGCAAATATTTCTGTTTTTATACAAATGCCAAAAATGTATACGACACTATATTATTATACACCAGAAAAAAAACGTGCTGCATTTGACGAAAATAAAGAAATGATTTTGAGTTTTGCACGAATTGGTTTTCAGCTTACAAGCGATGGTAAAATGTTCAAAACCAGATTACTTGCCGAATACGACGAAAATGCTCTTGTAGATGACGAAGTAAGTAAACTTTTGAAGGATACAGATAAAGATTTATTTAACGAAGAGCTTGATTCTATGAGTTTTAAAGCAGCAATTCCAATTGGATATTTAGAAACAGACGGGAAATATAAAGAATATTTTGACGAAGACAGCACAGAAGTAAAACTTGAAGGTTCTATTGTAGATAATCAGATAAATGGCTTATGGAGAACTTTTTATAAAAATGGAAATCTTCGTAGTTCTGTAAATTACAAAGACGGCAAAGTGGAAGGAATAGCTTATTTTTATTACAACGATAAAGTAAATTCTAAAAAAGCAGAAGTTACTTACGAAAACGACCAAATAATTGACTTTTATTTAGAGTTTTATGATAATGGTGCTCAAAAATCAAAAATTGAATATGAAAATGGAGAAATGCACGGAGACGCAGAATTTTATTACCGAACAGGCAGACTAAAAATCGCAGGAAAATATAAAAAAGGTAAAAAAGATGGCAAATGGAAATATCATAACGAGGCAGGTGAAGTGATAAAAAAAGAAAAATATAATAAAGGTGAGTTGAAATAATTTACGATTTAAAATTTACGAATTACGATTGGTTTACACCAAAGTAAAAAATAAACTAAAATGGAATTTATATCAGGAGCAAAATATATTAGAGCAGATTTTCATTTACACACAAAATCAGATACTGAATTTAATTATAAAAGTGAAGAAAATGATTTTGTAAAAAACTATGTTCAAAAATTAATAGAGGAAAATATTCAACTTGCGGTTATTACAAATCACAATAAATTTGATTTAAAACAATACGATGGCTTAAGAAAAAAAGCAAAGAAAAAAGGCATTTTTCTTTTACCTGGAATTGAATTAAATATAAACGAAGGAAAAACAGGTTTACATACACTGATTGTGTTTGACAATAAAAAGTGGTTAGTTGGCAACGAGGATTTTATAAATGATTTTATTACAAAAACAGCTCCAACAGATAATCATGATTTTAAATATAAAAACGGACTTTCTCAACATAGTTTAATTCAAACTATTGAACTTCTAAATACATTTAAAAAAAAATATTTTATTGTATTAGCACATGTTTCGTCTGATAATGGATTATTAAAAGAAGTGAATGGGAAAAAAATTGAACAGCTTGGAAAAGATCCTATTTTCAGGAAAAATGTTCTTGGATTTCAGGCAGTTAAAAATGGAGATTTTGATAATTTAAAACTATGGCTTAAAAAAAAGCTTCCTGCTTTTGTTGAAGGTTCTGACCCTAAAAGTATTGAACAAATAGGAAAAGGAAAGAAATGCTACCTAAAATTAAGCGATTTGAATTTTGATGCTGTTAAATTTGCTTTGCAATATCACGAGAGTAGAGTTGTCCGAGAAATTCCAAAACAACAAAACGCTTATATTAAATCGGTTGAGTATGTTGGAGGCAAACTTGATGGTAAAATAATCCACCTAAGTCCATCAATGAATAATATTATTGGGATACGAGGAAGTGGAAAATCATCAATTTTGGAAACTATACGGTATGCTTTGAATATTAACTTAGATAAGAAAATTACTGCAGACGAGAATTATAAAAATTCAATTATAAATAAAACTCTTGGAGGAGGTGGCAAAATTTTACTTAAAATACAAAATAATAATAATATTTATAATATTGAAAAAGGAACAACTGGAATAGCAAGATGCATTGAAAAACCCGACTTAAATATAAAATCATTAATAAAAAGTTTTTATTTTGGACAAAAAGACTTATCAAGAATAGGTGAGACAAAACAAAGTAATAAAGAATTTATATATCGTATAATTGGGAAAATTGATAATGATCAAAAACTAAAATCTGATGAGATTTCAAATAAAATAAGAGCGTTATTATCAAAAATTATTCAAATTGAAAAAAAGATAGAAATAATACCAGATATAAAAACTCAAATTGCTGATTTAAAACAAGATATTGAAAATATAGAAAAATTTGGACTTAAAGAAAAATTAGAAAAAGAAATAAATTTTAGTCAAGATATAAATAAAATAAAATATATAAAAAAAGAAATTAAAATAACAATTAATAATTTTGAAGAGTTCTTAGATAATCAAAATGAAGATTATAATTATTTAAAAGCCTATAAATCAAAAGAAAATAAACCTTTTTTTAACGAAATTTTCACAATACTTGATAATATTTCTATTATTCAAAATTCATTTAAAGAAAAAAAGTTAGAAATAGAAAATAAATTTTCAAAAGTAGAAAGTATAGAAAATAAATTATTGGAATTAATCGAAAAACTAAACGAGGTATTTGCAAAAAGTCAAAGAGAAAGTAGTATTTCTGCAGAAGATATTAAAAATTATCAAGAATTTCAGACTAAATTGTCTAATAAAAAACTTCTCCTAACAGAATTGGAAAAACTAATTCCTAAAAAAAAGTTATTAAGAAAAGAATTAAAGACAAAACTAAACGAGGTTAAAGAAAGCTGGCAAGAAGAATTTAATATTATAAAATCAAAAATAGATACAGTAAATTCAAAACAAAAAAAACTAAAAATAATTATTAAATTTAAACAAAATAAAAGAGCAATAGAAGATTTTATTTTTAATTTTTCACATAATATAAGGAGAGAAAATATAAAAATGTTGATAAAAAACAATAATGATTTAATTGATTTATTTGAAAAATTTGAAAATAAATCTGATTTAAAAATCAATCAAATTGATGATATAAAAAATCAATTTTATAAAAACTTACCTAATTTCCTTACTTTCCGAGTTCCAGATACTTTTGAAATAGAATACAATAGAAAACCTTTAAAAAATCATTCTCTTGGGCAACGAGCATCTGCATTAATTGTTTTTTTATTTTCGTTACGTAACAACGATTTAATTTTAATTGACCAACCAGAAGATGACTTAGACAGTCAAACTGTTTATAATGAAGTAATTACATTAATTAAAAACATGAAAAGCTCAACACAATTTATTTTTGCGACACACAACCCTAATATTCCTGTATTGGGCGATTGTGAGCAAGTTTTAGCTTGCGATTATGACAATAAAAACGAAAAAATTAATATTAATTCAGGTGGTATTGATAAAAAAATAATACAACAAAAAATTATAAATATCATGGAAGGTGGTGAACAAGCTTTTGATGAACGAAAAAATAAATACACACAATGGAATCATTAGAATTATTAGAAATAATACAAAAAGGTGAAAATAGTTATGTTCAATTTAAAAGAAGAGTAAAAGATGCTCATTCTATTTCTCAAGAAATGTCGGCATTTGCAAATTACAAAGGAGGAACAATTATTATTGGAGTGGAGGATAAAACAGGAGAATTAAATGGTTTGACTTTTGCCGAAATAAATGAAAATAATAAAACTCTGTCAAATGCGGCAAGTGATAATGTAAAACCAAGTTTATTTATTCATACAGAACAAGTTACAATAAATAATCATACACTTATTGTTGCAAAAATACCAGAAGGAATAAATAAACCTTACAAAGACAAAAAAGGAGCTATTTGGTTAAAAAATGGCTCAGACAAAAGACGAGTTACTTCTAATGAGGAACTTGCAAGATTATTACAAGACAGTAAAAATATTTATGCCGATGAGCAAATAATTATAAATTCTTCTATAAATGATATAGACTATCATAATGTAAAATATTTTATTTTACAATCTAACCGAAATGATTTTGAAGATATTATAAATAAAATTGAAACTGAAATAACTCCATACAGTTTAAAAAAACACGAACTTGACAATTTTTTAGAACGAATAAAATTTAATCAACCAATTGTAAAATTGCTTAATAATTTACGAATTTTAGCAAATAATGAATTTACTTTAGCCGGTTTATTATTATTTTCGGATAAAACACAATACTATCGTCCTATGTTTACCATAGATTGTGTTACTTTTCCTGAAAATACAACATCTGTAAATACATATTCCGATACAGAAAATCTCACTGGAAATTATTATGATATTTTTGAAGCAACAATGAATTTTGTAAAAAGAAACCTCAAAAAAATCCCTTCAAATAAAGGTTTTAATAGTAATGCAAAAACTGAAATTCCCCTTGAAGTATTTGAAGAACTTATTATTAATGCCCTTATTCATCGAAATTATTTTATCAATTCAACAATTAAAATTTTCATATTTCCAAATAGAATAGAAATAATAAGTCCAGGAGTTTTGCCAAATTCTTTAACTATAGAAAATATTTTAAGTGGCATTGCAATACAAAGAAATCCTAATTTACATTCATTAGCAAAATATATACTACCATACAAAGGATATGGAAGTGGTATTAAAAGAGCTATAAATTTATATCCCGAGATTGAATTTGAAAATAATTTATCAAAAGAACAATTTGTTGCAACAATAAAGCGAAGATAAAATAAACATCTTGTTACTTATTCAAAACTTTACTTAATATAAATATTCATTTTACTCTTAATCAAATACTTAAACCCAAATTTTTATGAATTACAAATCAAATTTTATTACACTATTAATTGTATTTATTAGTGTAATTTCGTTGAATGCTCAAAAATATGTAAATTTTGAGAGCTATAAGTTAGATAACGGTCTGACTGTTATTTTGAGTGAAGACCACAGTCGCCAAAAAGTTTTTGGAGTGGTGGCAGTTAAAGCAGGAGGAAAAGATGATCCAGCAGATGCTACTGGAATGGCTCATTATCAAGAGCATATACTTTTTAAGGGAACAGAAGAACTTGGCACAACAGACTGGGAGGCAGAAAAAGTGCATATAGATAAAATTTTTGAACTCTACGACAAACTTGGCAAAACTACCGACGAAATAGAGCGTAAAGAAATTCAAGATGAGATAAATAAAGAATCATTGGAGGCAAATAAATATGCTATTCCAAATGAATTGAGCAATGTAATAAAGGATATGGGTGGCACAATGCTAAATGCAGGAACTGGAACAGACCAAACAGTTTTTTATAATGCCTTTCCTCCCAACGAGATAGAGCGTTGGTTGGAGCTTTATAGCCACCGATTTATAAATCCCGTTTTTAGAGGATTTCAAGCAGAATTAGAGGTTGTTTATGAAGAAAAAAATCTTTATGATGACATGTTTCAGACCAAAATGCTTGATGCTTTTAATTCTAATTTTTATAAAAATCACCCTTATGGACAACAAACCATAATTGGAACAGCCGAAGACCTTAAAAATCCGTCGCTTACAAAAATGCGTGATTTTTTTAATACTTGGTATGTGGCTAATAATATGGCACTTATAATAGTTGGCGATTTTGATATTGAAAAAATAAAACCAATTATTGCCGAAAAATTTGGAAAACTAAAATCGGGTGAAATCCCTGAGCGTAAGGTTTATGAAGAAAAACCTTTTGAAGGACGTGAATTTTTTGAGCAAAAATTAAGCCCAATAAAACTTGCAATTCTCGGATTTAGAACCGTTCCTGCAGGGCACCCCGACGAACTTGCATTAAACATAGCAAATGAAATTCTATCAAACGGCAATCAAACAGGTTTATTAGACGAGTTATCTCTTGATAATGAACTACTTGCTGCATTTTCTTTTTCTATGACACAAAACGACCATGGCTCTACAATATTTTTTGTTATTCCAAAACTTGTTGGGCAAAAATTGGAAACAGCCGAAAATCTGGTTATCAATAAAATTGAGATGCTAAAAAAAGGCGAATTTTCTGATGAGATTTTTGAAGCTATAAAACAAAATTCTTACAAAAATTTTCTTCTTGGTCTTGAAGATTTAGAAATAAAAGCTCTTACTTTTTCGTATATTTTTTCCAGAGGGCAAAAAATTAATGATTATTTGAGTAAACCAGAAAAAATACAACAACTTACAAAACAGGATATTATAGACGTAGCAAATAAATATTATGGAGATAATTATCTTGCTTTTTATTCAAAAATGGGATTTCCTAAAACCGAAAAAATTGACAAGCCTGGATATGAGCCATTAATTACAAATACGAATAAAAAATCGGCTTTTACCAAACGATTTGATAAAATGAAAGTGGAAAAAGCAAATGTTAAATATGTTGATTTTAAGAAAGATATAACAGAGACTAATCTTGCAAATGGAAATAAACTATATCTGACAAAAAACCCGATTAACGATATTTTTACTTTTGATATAAAAATAGGAATTGGCAACGCCAAAGAACCAATGCTGGAATATGCCTCACAACTAATGAATTACAGCGGAACGGAGGATAAAGATATTAAAAAACTGAAGGTAGAATTTAGTAAACTTGGCACAAGTTATTATATTTTAAGTGGTGATAACTATCTAACAATCAGCCTTACAGGAATTGATAAGAACTTTGAAAAATCTGTTATTTTATTAAATGAATTGCTTACAAAACCAAAATTAGACCCCGAAAAACTTGATATTATTACAGAAGGACTGAAGACCGAACGAAAAATGGAAAAATCAGAACCAGCAAGTGTTGCTGATGCACTTTTTGAATATATGAAATATAAAGAAAAATCTAAATATCTTGATAGACTTAAATTCAAAGAAATCAAAAAATTAGATACAGACGAACTTGTTAAAACTTTTCAGAATTCATTAGAATACGAAACAAAATTTCATTATGTTGGCACAAAAGATAATAAATCAATCCAAAATATTATTGATAAAAACTTGACTTTTACAAGTAAATCAAAAAAATCTGAATCGCCAGTTATTCTTGATATTCAACAATATACAGAGAACACAATTATCTTTGTAAACAAGCCAAAAGCATTGCAATCTAAGGTTTATTTTATGATAAATGGAGTTGAATATAAAAAAGAACAACTTCCTGAAATTGAGGCTTTTAATCAGTATTTTGGAGGTGGATTTTCAGGACTTGTTTTGCAAGAAATAAGAGAATACAGGTCAATGGCTTATAGTGCAGCTGCTTGGTATGTTGCTCCTAAAAAAGAAGGTGCTTCTTCAATTTTCTACGGATATGTTGGCACTCAGGCAGATAAAACTTTAAATGCTATTGATATTTTTCACGGATTAGTGAGAGAGATGCCAGAAAAACCCGAACGAATGGATATGATAAGGCAATATTTAGAGCAATCTGCCCTCACATCAAGTCCTTCTTTTAGAGGATCTTCTGCAAGTATATCTCGCTGGCAAACAGCTGGTTACACACAAGACCCAAGAATTGAAAAAGTGGAAAAATACGAAAGTATGACTTTTGAAAATATTACTAATTTCTATTCAAATAACATAAAAGAAAAACCAATGGTTATCGCAATTGTTGGCGACGAAAAACGTATTGATATGAAAGAATTAGAAAAATATGGAAAAGTTATTGTTGTAAAAGAGAAAAAATTATTTAAGGACTAAGAATAAGTGAAAAATTAAGAATGAAAGATGAAAAACGCTCCCGTTTTTCATCTTTCATTTTGGCATTTTTCATATCTACTTTACACTTTCTAAATTTCAATTCATTAGCGTAGGGTTTAAAACCCTACGCTAATGAATTGAAATTTAGGTTATTATTATATTTTTGAATTTATAAACAAATAAAAAAAGTGGGCTCATCACAATTATTTACGCACCAAATTTAATTTCATGTTTTACAACAGCAAA